>CAMDRL010000026.1 GCA_945906835.1 Rickettsia typhi | reverse complement strand
CACTAATAAAAATGAAAAATAAAATTCCACCTTCAAACATTGCAGAACTTAACAATCCAATAAACATACTAGCTAAAACCCCGCCAGCAAGACCAGCCCAAGTTTTATTCGGACTAATTTTTGGAGCTAACTTTGGCCCACCAAAAGTTTTTCCTGAAAAAAAAGCAAAAATATCAGTCGCCCAAATTACCGCAAACATCCAAAGCAAAATATCAGAACTTATCATTCTAATTTTAATCACACAGCAAATTGGAATGGCAATATACAATAAACCTATCAAACGCCATTTTTTCTGATTCTCAGCAGTTTTAGTTAATTCTAACCATTCAGCAGTCATTAAAATTGTTAAAACAACAGCAATACAAAAGAATAAAGTCTGAGAAAAACAAATCGCATAAATTGCAATTGGAATCAATATTCCCCCACTAATAACTCTTTTTTTAAGATCTTGAGGAAAAGTTGCATCGGCAATTTTTTTACCTAACTTTCCAAACATTTTAGTTAAAAAAGACGAGTATTCACTTAGATGATCTTTAGCATTATCTAAATTTTTCATAATTTTATCTTTTTCCATATCTTCTATCCCTTTGGTTAAATTCCTGAATCGCTTTTATTAAATGATTTTTATTAAAATCTGGCCAAAAAACTTCAGTAAAATAAAGTTCACTATAAGCTAATTGCCATAATAAAAAATTACTAACTCTTAAATCTCCAGCAGTTCTGATTAGAAGATCTGGATCTGACATTTCTGGTCGATAAAGATTTTCTGCAAAAACCCTTTCATCAATTTCATCAACAGTAATTTTGCGCTCACTAACTGCAAGTGCTATATTTTTTGCTGCATTAACAATTTCCTGCCTTGAGCCATAGCTAAATGCCACATTAAGTAATAAAGACTTATTATTATTGGTAAGATCTTCAATAGATTTAATGCTTGATTTTACTGACTGCGAAAGCCTATCTAAATTTCCAGAAATAACAATTTTAATATCTTTTTCCATTAAAGGTTTGGTTTCTTTTTCCAAATAATCTTCCAATAATTTCATCAAATATTCTACTTCCTCCTTAGGGCGATCCCAATTTTCAGAAGAAAAAGCATAAATAGTAAGATTTTTTACACCAAGCTCAATGCAATTTTCGGCTATTTTTCTAACATTTTCTGAACCAGTTTTATGTCCAACTTTGAGAGGTAATTTTCTAGCTTGAGCCCAACGAGAATTGCCATCCATGATGATGGCAATATGCTCTGGGATTTTAAGATCAGAATTTTTGATTTGAGATTTTTTTAGAAAAAACATTTCTGGTAAAAATTATTAAACTCATTGTCATTGCCGCATAGCCATGAATCCACTTCTAATTTAAAGCAAGTTCTGGATTCCTTACACCGCGGGCAGTGACAATGAGATGAGGTTAAACTTTCATCAAGTCTTTTTCTTTTACAACAACCGCGTCATCAATTTTCTTCACAAATTCATCAGTGATTTTTTGTACAATATCTCCAAAAGAATGAATTTGATCTTTAGAAGCCGCAAGCTCCTTTTCTTTTTTCTTAAAATCATCTAAAGAATCTCGCCTTACATTGCGCACTGCAACTTTTTTATCTTCGCCATATTTCTTAGCCAACTTAACTAAATCCTTTCTTCTTTCTTCACTAAGCTTAGGAATCATAATTCTGATATTATTGCCATCAACCATTGGGTTAAAACCAAGATTAGAATTTGTGATTGCCTTTTCTACTGCTTTAGTATTATGACCGTCCCAAACTTGAACTGTTAAAGTTGTAGAATCGGAAACACCAACAGTAGCAAGCTGCGAAAGCGGCATCATACTGCCATAAACTTCAGCTCTTATTGTATCAAGAAGATTTGGACTAGCTCTTCCGGTTGAAATACTATCAAGATCTCTTTTTAGAGATGTCATAGTGTCTTCCATTTTACCGCGTGTTTTTTCGACTAACTGATTAATCATAAAATTTAAATATTAGTTAATAATTGTGAATTTTCCTTTGCCTTGAACCACATCGCATAAAGCATTGTCACCTTTAATTGAAAAAACTATTATTGGCAATTTATTGTCTTTTGCTAAAGTAATTGCAGTTTGATCCATAACTTTTAGATCTTGCTTTAAAACATCAATATATTTCATCTTTTCATAACGAACAGCATTTTTGTCAATCTTAGGATCAGCAGAATAGACTCCATCAACTTGTGTGCCTTTTAGAACAACATCACATTTAACTTCAATAGCGCGAAGCACTGCGGCAGTATCTGTGGTAAAAAATGGATTACCAGTTCCAGCAGCAAAAATTACAATGCGATTTTTTTCTAAATGACGCGCAGCTTTTCTTTTTACATAAGGCTCACAAATACTATCCATCTGAATTGCAGATTGCATACGAGTTTCCATGCCGCGCTTTTCAAGAGCATTTTGTAAAGCCAAGCCATTAATGCAAGTTGCCAACATTCCCATATAATCGGCACTAGCTCTTTCCATACCAGTTGCAGCTACAGAAATTCCTCTAAAAATATTACCACCACCAACAACCAAAGCAATTTCACAACCAAGCTCATGAGCTGCTATTATCTGATCGCAGATTTTTTTAATCGCCTCTAAATCATGACCAAATTCTTTAGTTCCCATCATTGCTTCTCCAGAAACTTTAAAGAGAATTCGTTTAAATTTTAGATTTGTTGTATTTGGCATAAAGTAGGATTTTGATTTAATTTTCTAAAATTTGATAACTCACAAAAAAAAGGTCTCCCGAAGGAGACCTTTAATTATTTTGTCATTTCAGCGACTTCTTTAGCGAAGTCATTTTCTTTCTTTTCAATACCCTCGCCTAGAATGAATAATTTAAATCCAGTGATTTTAGTTGCAGAATTTTCTTTACTAAACGCAGCCACTACATCTTTAATTTTCATTTTGTCATCCATTACAAAAACTTGTTCAAGAAGAACAACTTCTTCGTAATATTTTCTAATTCTTCCTTCAATCATTTTTTCAATGATACTTTCAGGTTTACCAGAAGCGCGAGCTTGCTCTTTTAAAACTTCAACTTCTCTTTTTAGTCTTTCTGGATCAACAGATTCAATTGCAAGGGATTCAGGCTTTGTTGCAGCAATATGCATAGAAATTTGTTTTCCTAAATCTTCTAATTTTGATTTTTCTGCAGCAGATTCAAGAGCAATCAATACCGCAATTTTACCAACATTAGGAGCAATTGCATTGTGAACATAGCTAATTACAGCACCTTCTTGAACTGACAAAGAAGAGATTCTTCTGATATTAATATTTTCACCAATAACACCAATTTGATTTTTTAATTCAGTGTCTACGCAGTGGCCAGAATTTTTAAAATCTGATTCTTTAAGCTTTTCAACATCATCACCAAAATTAATTGCTAATTTAGTAACTGCATTAACAAAATCTTGGAATTTTTGGTTACGAGCAACGAAATCAGTTTCAGAATTTACTTCTGCTATTGATGCTTTTTTGCCATCAATATAAACAGCAACAGCACCTTCTGAAGTTACTCTGCCACCTTTTTTAACCGCAGAAGAGAGACCTTTTTTTCTAAGCCAATCAACTGATTTTTCAAAATCATCTCCACATTCTGCCAACGCTTTATTACAATCTGCGATGCCACAACTTGTAGCTTCACGAAGTCTTTTAATTAATTTTAGATCTGCCATAACTTGATTATTTTATTTTAAACTAAAGCTCATGCGAAATTAAGCCGCATGAGTTATAAGATATTTTATTTTGCTGCAGGTTTTTTAGGTACAGTTTTTTTTGTTGCGGGGTTTTTTACTTCTGGAGCTTTTTCTGCTGATTTTTCAGCCTTTACTTCAGAAGTAGCTTCAAATTTTCTTTCTGGTTTTCTGGAAAAATCTTTTTTTCCTTTAAAGTCTTTTTTACCTTTAAAATCTCTACCATCTTTTTCAGATTTTTTTTCAGATTTTTCAGCGATTGCAGTTTTGTATCCAGCAATATCAGGTAACTCTTCACCATCAAATTTGCTCATATCAACACCAGAAATCGCCATATTTTCTTTGATACCAGCAATTGCAGCATCAGAAATTAAACGACAGTAAAGTTTTATTGCTTTTGCAGAGTCGTCATTTCCAGGAATTGGCAAAGTAATACCATCTGGATTACAGTTGCTGTCAAGGATTGCCATAATTGGAACACCAAGTTTTTTAGCTTCTGCGATTGCTAAAGATTCTTTGTAAGTATCAATAACAAAAACTAGATCAGGATATCCGCCCATGTCTTTAATTCCACCAAGAGCATGCTCTAATTTTTGTCTTTGTCTTTCAAGGACCAATTTTTCTTTTTTATTTAAATCACTTTCAGGATCAGAAAGCTGTTCAGTAATTTTTTTTAAAGTTTTGATTGATTGAGAAACTGTTTTCCAGTTAGTAAGCATTCCACCTAACCATCTGAAATTTACATAATATTGACCACATCTTTTAGCTGCTTCAGCAACTGGTTCGGCCGCTTGTTTTTTAGTTGCAACAAATAAAATACGACCATTATTTTTAGCAATGTCTTTAACTGTTGTAAGTGCTTTGAAAAGTAAATTCGCAGTTTTGTTAAGATCAATAATACTAACACCATTACTGCTGGTGTGAATGTATTTTGTCATTTTTGGATTACGACGCATGGTCTTATGACCGAAGTGAACACCAGCTTCAAGAAGCTGTTTAATGGTAAATTTTGGAAGTTCTGTATTTGACATTTTAATTTTTAATTTTGGTTATTTAATCAACAGCAGCAGAAATCTGCTTCAAATCTCTATAAATAAAGAAAGAAACAAACACCAAAAGCGCTAACTATTGTGAAATTATACCTGAAGAAAATCAGGTGGGGTATTTTTAATTTCTTAAGCTTTAGATTGCAAGAGTAGAATTTTGAGTTATCAAGATATCCTTAAAAATATATTAACAATACTACTTGCTTTTTGAAAAGTGATTTATAGCATTCGCCGCTCATTTTTCGTAGTAAAACCTGTTTTAAAATCTTTTAAATATTTTCTTTGGCCCCTTCGTCTAACGGTTAGGACGCCACCCTTTCACGGTGGCAATACGGATTCGAATTCCGTAGGGGTCACCATCTCTCTTCTCAATATTTACAATTCTTTAAAAGATTCTGATTTTTTCTTAATCTTTTCTGGCTTTTCTGGCAGTTTCAATTCTGATTTGCTCTTTATCGAAATATAAAAAATGCCCACCTTTTTGATAGAAATTTGCATTATCAATTATAATTTTATCTTTAGAAAAACACTCTGGAAGTTTATATTTAGAAGTTAAATTAACTATTATATCAAAATTTTCCGAACAAATTTCTGACAATTTATTGCGACCCAAAAGAACTAAAATTTTTTTATCAAAATTGTTAATTTCACATTTTTTTTCATCGCACTCGATTCCTCTATTCTTGCGCCAAGATTGAGGAAATTCCTCAAAATATTTAAATTGATTTTCATTCATTTCTTTCATCCATAAATCGCGTTTTTTTGAAGGACGCAGTTTTTCAGAGAAAACTAAACCATCTTGCTTGTCATAAATTGCAAAGAATTTTTGTTCACCATCAAATAATAAATTTGGCTGCTTTACAAAAACCAAAGAAATAAATGAAGCCATAAAAATAAAAGCTCCAAGCCATCTCAAATTACTTTTAACCAAACACATAATTAGCCAACCAATAACAGCTAAAATAAAAGCAAATTTTGGCATTTGCGGCGTGATGAAATAAGAATATTTTAGAGACGAAATAAAATTGGCAATATCAATAACCCATGAAATTGAGATTCCCATAAGCTGTAACACAAATTTTTCTAACCCTAAAGGCATTAAAAAAATTGCTAAAAAGCCAAGTGGCATCGTAATAAAAGTGGTAAGAGGAATTGCCAACATATTTGACAGTAAGCCATAAGTAGAAAAATTCTTAAAATGATAAATTAAAAAAGGCATAGTGGCAATCTGCACAACAATTGAAGCCAAGGCAATTTCTAAAAAATACCATAAAAATTTTCTGAATAATGAATCAGAAATTGAGTTGGGTTTTAGCTTTAAAGTAAATTCGTGAAAACATGCTAGAGAAAGAATTGCCGCGAATGAAAGCTGGAAACTAATCGAAAAAATATTGTAAGGATTAAATAACAACAAAACAAAAGCCGCTAAAGCAATCGATCTTTTGGCATCAGCTTTTAGATCAATTAATATTGCCATAAGAACCATCACCACCATAATAAAAGACCTTACAGCTGGCACAGGGGCATCGGCTAATTCTAAATAAAAATAAGCACTGATAATTGCTGCAATTGCTGCAATTTTTTTAATGTTGAAATGTAAAGTTAGATATTCGCTTCGCGATAATAAAAAACGCGCGCCCGCAAAGAAAATTGCCGCAGCGATTGCCATATGCAAACCAGAAATTGACAATAAATGTGCTAGGCCAGAATTTCTAATTTCTGTCATTGCGTCTTTTGAAATCAGGCTTTGAGTGCCAACCATCAAAGCCGCAGCGATTGCACCTTCATCACTTGGAATTTGCGCCGTAATTTTTTCTTCGATGGATTTTCGTAAATTAGCAATGAAATTTTCAAAAGAAGAGTTTTTTTCTTCATGTAAAACCACCATTTTACCAATTCCGCGTCCATAGCCACCAATACCTTTAAAAGCTGCATCTAAAGCATAATCAAAACCTCTAAGAAATTCTTTTTGTGGCGGTGGTTCAAGCGAAGCACGAAGAAAAACCACATCGCCAATTTTTAAATTGGCAATTTTTAAATCAGCGTTAGAATAAGAAAGAATTGAAACTTTTTTTGGAGGATTTGAAAAGATTTTATAATCGCCACTTTGTTGCCATTTCACTTCTTGATAATTGGCTCTATGGTCCAAAAATTCACGATCAATTTCTTGATAATCAGCTAAATTTAGAAAGTTTTTTTCAATTTGTTTTTCACTAATTTTTCTGGTTTTTTTTACTTTTACCAAAGATTTAGTATTTGTGTGTTTTTTTGAGGTTTTTTCTTGGGATTTTTTAATTTTTTGTTGTTTTAAATTTTCTATACAAAGAGCATCTTCTCCACATTTTTTATTAAAATATCTTTCTTCTCGATGCAATTTTTTTTCAGCTTCATGTTTTAAAAAATCTTGCTTAACAGCTTCAATACAAACTAAATCTTCTTCACATTTCTTAATTAATTTGAGAAATTTTTTGGTCATCTTTTTTTCTTTCGGCACTTTTGGTTTTGCAGATTTTTTCTTTTTTACTGAAGTTTTTTTCTGTTTTTTCTTAACTATTTTTTTCTCTTCTTTTTTTTTATCACTAAATTTTGTTTTATATAAAACAGGGTTTTCAATCAATAAATTAAACCCTTCACGATTATTTATTGGATTATTAAATTTTCTAATATCCAAAACCTCACCTTTTACATCAACAAAAACTTTTCCTGTAAGTTGTCGATCTAAAACAAAAAATTTCTGATAAAAAGACGACCATAAGAAACCTAAAAGCATCACGCTAGAAATACTGTAAATAAAGCAACGGTAAGAAAATCGGTCAAAATAAAAAAGTACGATTGCCAATAAAAATATTATTGCGCTTAAAAGAATTTTTATTTGATTTATATTGGGAAATGAAAAGAAAAAAACTATTCCGATGCCAAGAAAAACAGGCATCCATAGTAATATTGAGTCTTTTTCTTGGGAAAGGATTTTTAGAAATTTTGTGGTGATTTTGTTGATGTTCATCAAGATCAGAAAAACAAGTAAAACATTAATTGATGCGCCCAGACTCCGATTCTTTGTTATTCCCACGAAGGCGGGAATCCAATTTTATAAGGTAAGTACTGGATTCAAGCCTTCGCGGGAATGATAAAGAGTTAGTAACCCCAGAAATTACTCTTAAAATTTTTCTTAATAAATTCTTGATGTCTTTGCAAATCTTCAGCAGACACATCAAAATTACGCTTTGGTAAAGATTTTTGTAACTTATTTACTGTAAAAATTTCTTCATTGGTTATTTCAAATTTTTCTTCATTTTTCTGTTCTAAAAAAGATAAACCACCTTGCGCACCGCCCATTAGTTCTACATAAACATCAACTAAAAGTTCGGTATCTAAAAGTGCGCCGTGTTTTTCTCTTTTAGATAAATCAACATTAAATCTTTTACATAAAGCATCTAAAGAGTTTGGAGATCCTGGGAATTTTTTTCTGGCGATTAGAAGTGAATCGATGACATTATCTTTATTTAAAGACTCAAGACCTAAAATTGACAATTCGTGATTAAGAAATTTTAAATCAAAAGCAGCATTGTGAATGACAATTTTAGCATCTTTGATGAATTCTAAAAAATCTGCAGCAATATATTCAAAAATTGGCTTATCTTTTAAAAATTCAGTAGAAATTCCATGAATTCTAAAAGCCTCATCTGGCATGTCACGACGAGGGTTTATATAAGTATGAAAAAATTTACCAGTTCTAACTTTATTAATTATTTCAACGCAGGCAATTTCAACAACTCTGTCACCATTTTTAGGGTCTAAACCAGTAGTTTCGGTATCTAGGCAAATTTCACGCATTATTCTTCGCTATCTAAAATTGAGTTTTTTGAAATATCTTTCACTTGGCAAAACGCCCGTGATTTTTGTAAACCCACGAATAAAGCTACATCTTGCACTGTTTGGTTTTTAAATTCTTTAGATAGTTGATCAACGCGAACTGTAAAATTATCACCATTTTCAGAAAATAATTTTTTAAAAAAATTGCGTAAAGCATGAATATCTTCGCGACTAAAACCTCTTCTTTTCATGCCAACTAAATTTAAACCAGCTAAAGAAGCTCTTTCGCCCATGACGGCTCCATAAGGAATTACATCATTTTCAACGCCAGACATTCCACCAATCATTGCATGTTTACCAATTCTTACAAATTGACGAATTGCTGAAAGACCACCAATAATCACATGATCTTCAACTTCTACATGCCCCGCCAAAGTTGCATTATTAGCTAAAATTACATTATCACCAACCACGCAATCATGCGCCACATGAACCCCAACCATCAATAAACAATTGCTGCCAATTTTAGTAACCATATTGCCATCTTGCGTTCCCAAGTGAATTGTCACATGTTCGCGAATTTGGTTATTGTCGCCAATGATAACTTTTGATTTTTCACCTTTAAATTTTAAATCTTGCGGAACTAAGCCAATTGTAGCAAAAGGAAAAATCACATTATTCTTACCAATTTCAGTATCGCCGTCAATAATGACATGTGATTTTACAATTGTATTGTCGCCAATTTTAACATTTTCTCCAATTATTGAATAGGCCCCAATTTCAACATTATTGCCAAGTTTTGCTTTATCACTAACTATGGCTGATTGATGAATTTTTTTAGTCATTTTTAGCTTTATTTTTATTTACAATCATTGCTGAAAAATTTGCTTCAGCAACTTTTTGACCATCAACTTTAGCAACTCCAGCAAGCTTCCAAACTGCACCACGATTTTGAATAGTTTCAATATGAAGCTCTAACACATCTCCTGGAACAACTGGTTTTCTGAATTTTGCACCATCAATTGACATGAAATAAACCAAATTATCTTCTGGATTAAAATCACCAGAATGAATCACCATAATTGCCCCAGCTTGTGCCATTGCTTCAATAATTAAGACTCCCGGCATAATTGGCTTGTCAGGAAAATGGCCAGTAAAATGCGGCTCATTAAAAGTAACATTCTTAACCCCAACAATGCTTTTATTAGGCTCAACAGCAATGATCTTATCAACCAACAAAAGTGGATAACGATGCGGAATTAGTTTAATAATTTGTTCAATATTAATAATTGTTGGCGAAGTCATGTTTAAAATTAATTTGATTAAAGGAAAAAGATATGAATGAGGTTAAGGTATTTTTTAGCAATAAAAAATCAATGGTCTAAAATTTTTCTTGATTCACAATGCTGCTAGCAATTAAATAAAATCTTCAACTTTAAAAATTTCTCCAAATCAAATGACCGATTTAAAATCATCAAATAAATTAAGTGGCGCAGAGATCATAGTTCAAGCCTTCATTAATGAAGGTGTTGATACAATTTTTGGTTATCCCGGTGGTGCAATTTTACCATTTTATGACGCACTTTTTATGCAAGATAAAATAAAGCATATATTGAATCGCCATGAACAAGCTGCTGCACATGCCGCTGAAGGTTATGCCCGCTCAACTGGTAAAGTTGGTGTTATCACCGTAACTTCTGGTCCCGGTGCAACTAATGCTATTACTGGTCTTACCGATGCTTATTTAGATTCTATTCCTTTAGTTTGTATTTCAGGGCAAGTTCCTGTTTCAATTATTGGAACAGATGGCTTTCAAGAAGCTGATATTACTGGTCTTACTCGATCTTGTACCAAATATAATTATTTAGTTAGAGATGTAAAAGATTTGGGCTACATTATTCATGAAGCTTTCCATATTGCGCGCACTGGTCGTCCTGGTCCAGTATTAATTGACATTCCAAAAGATGTACAAAATAACCACGCTTTTTATGAAGGAAAAGTTGCCATCAATCGCCCTTCTTACCAAGTGCGAGCAAAACAAACTCACATTGATCACGATAAAATAAACCAGGCAGTTGATCTTCTTGAAAAAGCCGAAAGACCAATATTTTACACTGGCGGAGGTGTTATTAATTCTGGTGAAAAAGCCAGCAAATTACTTACTGAATTAGTCCAAACAACTGGCTATCCAATTACCAACACTTTAATGGGCTTAGGTGGATTCCCCGCTTCTGACCCGCATTTCATAGGCATGCTTGGTATGCATGGCACTTTTGAAGCCAATATGGCAATGCATGATTGCGATATTATGATTAATATTGGAGCTCGTTTTGATGATCGCATTACTGGTCGCGTTAACGCCTTCTCACCAAATTCTAAAAAAATTCACATTGATATTGATAATTGCTCAATTGACAAAATCATAAAAGTTGATGTGCCAATCATTGGTGATGCTGCTGCTGCAATTGAAGCAATTCTTGAGGAATGGAAAAAACGCCAATTAAAAAATCGTAAAAAAGAAATTTCTACTTGGTGGAAAAAAATTAAAGAATGGCAAGATATTGATTCTTTATCTTATGAAAAAAGCGCAAAAGCCATCAAACCTGGTTTTGCTTTACAACTTTTGAATGACTTAACTAAAAAACAAAGACCCTTCATCTCAACTGATGTTGGACAACATCAAATGTGGACAGCTCAATATTTACAATTTGATGAACCAAAAAAATGGTTAACTTCTGGTGGACTTGGTACCATGGGTTATGGCGTTCCAGCTGCGCTTGGTGCTCAAATTGCTAATCCTAAAGATTTAGTAATTTGTATCAGTGGTGATGCTTCATTTATGATGAATTTGCAAGAACTTGCAACCATCAAACAATATAATCTTCCAGTAAAAATTATTATTCTTAATAACCATTACATGGGAATGGTTAGACAGTGGCAAGAGTTAGTTTTTCAAAATCGTGAAAGCCAATCTTACATGGAATCTCTACCTGATTTTACAAAATTAGCCGAATCTTTTGGCATTAAAGGCATGTACTGCGAAAATCCAAAAGATTTAGAATCTAAATTTAAAGAAATGCTTGATCACAAAGGTCCCGTACTTTTTGAATGCATCATTGAAAAATCTGAAAATGTTTTCCCGATGATTCCAGCTGGCGCAGCTCATAATGAAATTTTACTCGGTTCTCAAGCTAAACAATATGTTCAGAAAGATATTAACGCTGTATAAATCTTATCTTCTTTTAAAACCTCGTTACAGATAAGGTCTGTAATGAGGTTTTTTATGTAAAATTTTACTTATAAACTAAATTTATAGGGAACCTCTAAAAATTCGTTTTTTATAAATTAATTTCCCAAAAATCCCAATTCAAAAATTTATTTTATGACTTTCTGTTCTTAAAATTTGAGATATTTTTTCTATCCAAAAAATCTTAGAAAATAACCTATTTTTTGGAATATTTTTGGAATATTTTTGGCATTTTTTCTCTCACGCCACCTTCATATTAGACAAGGACGGAGTCGTCCCTTGTTCTTTAATCTGCAATTTAATCAGCTGGGTTAAACGAACCATATTATAAACCAAATCCATCATTCCAATTTTTACTCAGCCCGAGCCATTCCAATTGTTCTGACCAAGCGCCCGCCAAAGTGAGACTGTGCCCCAAAAATATGTTCAACTCTCGATCTAACTTTTGAGTTTTGTTAAGTCGGCATTGCAAATGCCGACTAGACCAAGAATTAATTTTTAAGGGTCTAGACAACTTTAGAGAGGAAATTCGCTCAACATTTTCAATAATATAGCATAA
>CAMDRL010000025.1 GCA_945906835.1 Rickettsia typhi | reverse complement strand
GGTAGATGAACTTTTACAAGAGAGATTTTGTAAGTTGAGAAAAGCGCTAGAAGATTGTTTAAATTCTCTACTAAAAAATTGGCGTATTTGAAGTAAGCAAGCAGTGCAAGATTAAAAATAAGAGCTAGAGCGAGAAGGAAATTCCTCTTTTTCAAAGAGGATTTTTCTCCCCCAATCGCAATACCAAAAAAATAATTCCCCGCAATTGAAAGCAGCAGCGGGCACAAATATTGAGCTTCGCCCCAAGCATAAAAGATTAAGCTGGCAATTAATAATAGATAATTTTTGTATTTTTTACCGATTAGTTTTTCTGGTAAGATGAATTACAGAAATAGAGTTAGTGGTAGAAATAGGAATAGGAATATGTTGGAGCTAAATACCATTTTTGTAAATTTTAATAACTTTAAGTTTTAAGCTTGTGAAGAGCACCTCCCCTAACCCCTCCTTATCAAGGAGGGGGATAAAAGCATTCCCCTCCTTGATAAGGAGGGGTTAGGGGCGGTAGATTTTATTTAAACTCCTTCTCCCACTTACTCACAGCCACGCAAGCTATTGCGTTACCAATCAAATTATTAATCGCCCTTGCCTCCAACATAAATCTGTCGATCCCTAAAATCAAAACCAAACCCGCAATTGGAATTGCATCAAACATTGACAAAGTTACCGCCAAAGAATAAAACCACTTCCCGTAACTCCTGCCGGACCTTTAGAAGTGAAAAGCAAAATAAAAATTAAAGTTAAAATCTGCCAAGCATTTAGCGCAATGACCCAGAATGCCTAATCATTCAAAAATGATACAAAAAATACCGTAAATAAGCCCCAGTAAAGGCCCCTGAAACAAAAACTTTTAAATTCCAAAAATTGTTGCCATTACATGAACTGGCTCTTCTTTATTTAAATTTACTTGAGTCATTTTAGTGATTTTTTGATATTAATAAAATTTTATTTACAACCTCCACAATATCCAAAACTCCAATCCCAGCTTCACTTTGCATCACATCAACTTTATTTTGCTCTACAAATTTATCAGCCATCACCAACTGCCTAAATTTACATTTACCATCATCAAGTAAACCCTCATCTTGCAAAAATTTAGAAACAGCGCAACCAAACCCACCAATCGCACCTTCCTCAATAGTAATAACTGCCTCATGAGTTTTAGCAATTTCAGTAAATAATTTTTCATCAAAAGGTTTGGCGAATCTGGCATCAATAATTGTAACTTTCAAAGCATTTTCTTCTTGCAGAATTTTTGCTGCCGCAATTGCATTGCTAAGAATCGCTCCGTAAGAAATTAGCGCAACTCTTTCGCCTTTCTGAACAACTTTTGCTTTACCAATTTCTAAAATTTCATCATCATTAAAATTAATTTCAAAAGCAGCATCGCCTCTTGGAAATCTAAAAGCTGAAGGGCAATCATCAATTGAATTTGCAGTATTAATCATTTTAACCAGTTCTTGTCCATCAGACGCTGCCATTAAAACAAAATCTGGCAAGTTAATTAAATATGCCACATCAAAAGAACCAGCATGAGTTGGACCATCAGCACCCACAAATCCAGCGCGATCAATAGCAAATCTCACAGGTAATTTTTGCACCGCCACATCGTGAACCACTTGATCGTAAGCTCTTTGTAAAAAAGTTGAATAAAGCGCTGCATAAGGCTTCATGCCTTCACAGGCAAGTCCTGCCGCAAAAGTAACAGCATGTTGCTCAGCAATTCCTACATCAAAAATTCTTTCTGGATGCTCTTTAGAAAACACATCTAATCCAGTACCAGAAGGCATTGCCGCTGTAATTGCTAAAATTTTTTCATCTTTTTTTGCCAATTTTGCTAAACAAGTTCCAAAAATTTTGCTGTAATTTGGAAAAGCAGATTTTGCTTTTTCTTGCACCCCAGTTTCATGATCAAACCTTGCCACAGCGTGAAGTTTATCAGAACTTTCCATGGTCTCAACATAGCCCCTGCCCTTCTGTGTAACACAATGAATTAAAATTGGATCAGTTGAATTATCGTCACGAATATTTTTTAAAATTGGCACCAAGACATTTAAATTGTGACCATCAATTGGTCCAATGTAATAAAATCCCATCTCTTCAAAAATATTTCCGCCCATCCACCATTCTTTTGCTGCCTTTTCAAACTTGCGCGGAAAATATGAAATTGGTTCAGGCAATTTGCGCGAAGCTTTTTTGTAAAGATCACGAATTTTTAAATAAGATTTAGAAGCAGCAAGTTTGGAAAGATAATGTGACATTGCCCCAGTTGGAGGTGCAATTGACATATCGTTGTCATTTAAAATCACAATTAAACGATTATTTAGATAAAATTTATCATCAAGACCACCAGCATTATTCATAGCTTCGTAAGCCATTCCTGCTGACATTGCGCCATCACCAATCACAGCAATGCAATTAGATTTTTCTTGCTTAAATTTTTTTCCAACCAGCATTCCAAGCGCCGCTGAAATTGAAGTTGAGCTATGCCCCGCACCAAATGGATCATATTCACTTTCTGCTCTTCTAGTAAAACTTGCCAAACCTTCAGGCTGACGAATTGTTCTGATACGATCTCTTCTGCCAGTTAAAATTTTATGTGGATAAGCTTGATGCCCAACATCCCAAATTAATTTATCATGTGGCGTATCAAAAACATAATGCAAAGCCACCGTTATTTCCACCACGCCAAGTCCAGCACCTAAATGACCGCCAGTTTTTGACACAGCAGCAATTGTTTCAAAGCGCAATTCATCAGCAAATTCTTGCAATTTTGCGAAAGGAATTTTTTTTAAATCGGCAGGAATTTTAACTTGATCTAATAATGGAGTTTTTGACATTTTTAATAATTTTACAAAATAATGTAAGAGCTTGTTTTATTTACCACCCCTAACCCTTCTTATCAATGAGGAATGCTGACGCACCAAACTCTGAATTTCTCCTTCCTTGATAAGGAGTAAGTTTTAAATTCTCCCCCTCATTGGTAAGGAGGGGTTGGTGGAGCTAGATAAAACGCATTGGGTTTAAAAAAACACAAACCCTTGCTAAAAAACAACAATAACCCCAAATTAAACACAGCCAATTTCTTTTCAACAAACCTTTTGTAAATAGTGAAAAAAATAATTCAGCAACTTTCTTTTTCAAAAGAAATAAATTTAATTTTCTTAAGCACTTTTTTATTCGCCACTTCCATGGGAATCAACTTCGTCACCCTTCCCTCTGTTTTGAGCAAGAATGAAATTGATGCTGGAAGAATTGGTATTGCCGTCACTTGCGATATTCTTGCTGGAATTTTTATTTCATTTTTTCTAAGTAGATTATCTGCAAAACTTGGCATTATGCGCACGCTTTTTGTCTCATCATCTCTTTACGCCACTGCTTTATTACTAATTTATTTTTACCAAAATTTTTATCTGTGGTTAGGTTTTTGTTTTATTATGGGCTCCTCTTGGTTTACTTTTGTAATCATCAGACAATCTTGGTTAAACGCTTTGCTAACCAATATTCAACGCGGTATTGGACTTGGAGTTTTAAGTACCACAATTTCTATGGGCTTTGCTTTTGGGCCAATAGCTGTTAATGTTTTTGGCTCTGAAAGCTATTATTCTTTTATCGCTTCTGCAACTTTAGCCTTACTTGCTTTCATAACTCTTCTCTTCATAAAAATAAAAGCTGTGGCACAAGTTGAATCAAAAAGATTGAGCTTTAGAGATCTTTTTAAACATTGCCCTCGTTGCTTTTTATCCAAATTTTTTCTTGATGCTCAATACTGTTTTTTAATAACTTTCACAATTATTTTTGGTAAAAAAATTGGACTTTCTGCTGAGAAGTCAGGGCTTCTAATCAGCTCTTACATGATTAGCGGATTGTTTGATGTTTATGTAGGATTTTTATTAAAAAAATACAATCCTTACAAGCTAATAAATATTGGATTTTTAGGAAGCTTAACACTCTTCACCGCAATCAGCATTTATCATCAGTCTTACTTATTTTTATTAATAGTTTATTTCATATTAGGAGTTTTTGCCGCTTTAATTTATGTCTCAACTCTCACCATTATAAATCAAACTTATCCAAAAGAAAAACTGGTCGCTGCCAATGCCACTTTACAGTCAATCGGTCTAATTGGCGCACTTTTCAGCAGTTTATTTGGTGGATATTTAATTAATATTTTTGATTATCGTGGCTTCACCATGAATATAATTTTAGGTTGCATTTTCTATTTAACTTTTTTGGTAATTTATGAAAAAAAATTCATTAAATAAAATTCGTCTTGGTGTCAATATTGATCATGTCGCCACCATTAGAAACGCCCGCGGCGGAATTCATCCAAGCCCAGTTTCTGCAGCAATTTTAGCTGAAAAAAGTGGTGCTGATGGCATTACAATTCATCTGCGCGAAGATCGCCGTCACATTCGTGATGAAGATTTAAAGCTTCTTAAAAAAGCCATAAAATTACCCATAAATTTAGAAATGGCCGCCACCCAAGAAATGTTAGAAATTGCTCTAAAAACCAAACCAAATGCGGTTTGTATCGTGCCAGAAAAAAGACAAGAAGTTACCACTGAAGGCGGTTTAGATGTGATAAAAAATAGTAAAGTTTTAGCCGAAATGGTAAAAAAATTACATAGCAAAAAAATCAGAGTTTCACTTTTTATTGATGCTGATGAAAAACAAATTCACCAAGCAAAAAAAATTGGCGCTGATATTGTAGAATTACACACAGGAGAATTCTGTCATCAAAAAAACCAAAAACAAAAAGTTGAATTCATTAGAATTGAAAAAGCTGCGAAACTGGTTGAAAGCCTTAGATTAGAATGTCACGCTGGACATGGATTAAATTATGAAACAGCTAAAATGATTGCAAAAATTCCAGAAATTGTTGAATTAAATATTGGTCATTTTTTGATTGGAGAAGCTGTTTTTGAAGGGTTGGAGAAGGTTATTAAGAAGATGAAGAAAGTTATTGAAAATAATTAAAATCAGATTGCGTTAGTTCTACCGCCCCTAACCCCTCCTTATCAAGGAGGGGGAATAAAAGCATTCCCTTACCTTAATTAAGGAGGGGGAATAAAAGCATTCCCCTCCTTGATAAGGAGGGGTTAGGGGCGGTAGAATAACGCACTGGGTAAAACCTTATTAAGAAAGCACTAAGTCTTTAACCTCAAAACCCTACTTCCCCTTCACATTCATCGGACTCTTGTGATAAGAATAAGTAAAATAAACAATAGTACTAATCGCAATCCAAATCATAAACGCCTTTCCAGTACTGCTGAAAAGAGTAAATATTAAATATCCACAGCTCACAATCGCCACTGGAGCAACCACAAAAACCCAAGGACATCTAAATGGTCTTTCAAGATTTGGCTTCTTAACGCGCAATACAAGAACTGCCACCGCCACAACCATAAAAGCAAATAAAGTACCAAGACTGGTCATATGCCCCATAGTTTGAATAGGTGTGAAGCCAGAAGTCAAAGCAACCGCAACTGTTACAATCATACAGCTAATATGTGGAGTTTGAAACTTTTTATGAAGCTTACTAAATACAGCGGGAATCAATCCATCTCTTGACATCACAAAGAAAATTCTTGATTGACCATACATCAAAACCAAAAGAACTGCAACCATACCAGCAATAGCCCCAGTACCAATTAAAGCTGATCCAAGATTGCTGCCGTTAACTCTTAAAGCATGAGCCATTGGTTCTGCATTATTAAGATCAGTATAATGAACAATTCCTGTCAAAGCCAAAGCAACCGCTATGTAAAGAATGGTGCATATTGTTAAAGATCCAATAATGCCAATTGGCAAATCACGATTAGGGTTTTTAGATTCTTCAGCAGCAGTTGCCACCGCATCAAAACCAACATAAGCAAAGAAAATAGTAGCGGCACCAACAGCAACACCATGCCAACCAAAAGGCATAAAGTCAGCATAATTTTCCATTTTAATATGAGGAGCAGCAATGATAATAAAAGCAAATATTACCAATAATTTTACACCAACTAAAATACGATTAATTATCACACTTTCTTTCATGCCGCGCATCAATAAAGAACCAACAAATAATGCAATAAGCACCGCAGGAAGATTTATCAATCCACCATTGGCAGGAACTGAAGTCAAATATTGCGGCAATTCAATTCCACCAGATTTTAAAATTCCCACAAAATAACCAGACCACCCAGCCGCCACAGTTGAAGCGCCAACCGTATATTCCAAAATCAATCCCCAAGCCACTAACCAAGCCACAAATTCACCCAAAACCGCATAAGAATAAGTATAAGAACTTCCCGCAACTGGAACCATAGCAGCAAGTTCAGCATAAGCCAAACCAGCAAACATACAAGCCAAGCCAGCCAAAAAATAAGAGATTGAAATAGCTGGACCAGCATGTTCAGCGGCGGCAATTCCGGTTAAAACAAAAATTCCAGTTCCTATTGTACAACCAACTCCAAGCAAAACCAAATCAAAAGCTCCTAGAGTTTTTTTAAGAGATTTTTTCTTTGCACCAGCAATTATACTCTCGATGCTTTTGGTTCTAAATATGGATTTCATTTGGATAATTTTATGCATTAATAATTATGAGATATAGAAGAAGATTTTATTCGAATGCCACCAAAGCCTCATCATGGGTTTCTTTAGAAATTAAACCTTTTTTCAATAGATCAATAATCGAATCTTTCATGGTCAACATTCCAACTTGCTTACTAAGTTCAATAATAGAATTTATTTGAGGAATTTTATCTTCTCTAATTAAGTTTCTAATAGAACCATTTGCGATCATAATTTCATAAGCCGCACATCTCCCACTCCCTTCTTTCTTCAACAATCTTTGAGATATCACAGCGCGAATAGAAGTTGAAAGCATAGTACGAATAACAGGCTTATCTTCAGTTGGAAATACATCAATGATTCTGTTAATAGTTTGTGCAGCTGAACTTGTATGAACGGTTGCCAAAACCAAGTGACCAGTTTCTGCAGCAGTTAAAGCTAAATGAATTGTTTCAATATCTCTCAACTCACCCACCAAAATTACATCTGGATCTTCACGCAAGGCACTTTTTAAAGCATTGGCAAATGATGCAGTGCTTCCACCAACTTCTCTTTGGTTAATCAAAGATCTTTTATTTTTATGGATGAACTCAACAGGATCTTCAATGGTGATAATATGATGAGGATGCGAAACATTAATTTGATCAATCAAAGCAGCAAGAGTGGTTGATTTACCACTTCCAGTAGGGCCAACAACTAAAATCAAGCCTTTTTTTGAATAAGATAATCTACGAATTACTTCTGGAGCGTTGATGGCGGTTAAAGTTTTAATCTCAATTGGAATTTCACGAAAAGCTGCCGCTGGACCATTAATGGTTTTAAAAGCATTAACTCGAAACCTTAAGTTATGGTCAATTTGTATTGAAAAATCTAACTCCATTCTTTCTTTGTAAATAGAGCTTTGAGCTGGAGTCATAATTGATTCCAATATTCCAGAAATATCTTCAGGCGTAAGAGGCTTAAATCCTTCAACCTTAATCATTTCACCGTCTAAACGATACATTGGGCAATTTCCTGAAGAAACATGGACATCTGAGCAAGACAAAGTTTTTGAATTGCGTAAAATTTCAACTATTGAATTCATTTTGGCTCTATAGGATTGATTTTATTGACTCTATTCTCTTTTTTATTTGGTCAATAGAAGTTAATTGATGATTATTATTGTCATAAGTTTTAATAACTTCAGAATAAGACTCTATAGCCTTTGCATAATTTCCCATCTTATCATAAATTACCGCCAAATTATATTTATAATCTACGCGCTCAGGCTGATAAGTAATAGCTCTCTTCAGCATATTCAAAGCTTGTTCATAATTTTCAACCTTATCATAAGCCAGCGCAGATTGAGCAAGTATATAAGATGATTCTGGATTTTGTGTTGCAAGACGGGAAAGTAAATAAATAGCATCTTTGGGAGATTCTTCAATTAAGATTGCCAATAAATTTCCAACAATATCTTCTTTATTAGCTGGATCATTTTTCAAAAGCTCCTGATAAAGAGTTTTTGCTTGAGCAAGTTGACCAATTTTTTGATAAAGAACTGCTAAAGAAAATTTAGCATAAGCATTATTTGGTTCAGAAACCAAAACATCTTTATATAGCTTGATAGCCACTTCATATTGCTCAATCAAACTTGTATTGTAAGCAAATTTTTCTTTTTCTCTGATGTTAAAATTTCCAACTTTTTGATCAGTAATATCAATTTTTATTTCAGCGCCAGAAGCTTTTGTGGGAGAACCTCCTCTGTTAATAACAATATCACTTTTTTTATCACCACTTTTCTTCTTATAAAACTTCAACTCTTCATTGCTCTTTTCATCAAAAAGCAAAGTGCTTTCTATCTCTTTAACAATACTTTCATTTAATTCAGGATTTTGTGCCAATGAATTTTGCACAAAACCTTCAGAAAAGATCAAAAATACAGCTAAAAAAACAGCTTTTTTTGAAGAGTGAATCAATAAATTAGCCCACGAATATCTAATAGTTTTTAACATATTTTAACTTATATTTTACTTAGAAACTGTTAGCTAATTATTTTCATCCCATATTTAGCTCTGTTTTTGCTTATTTTTTGACAAAATTATTCAAAATATATCCAGATATTTATCATGATTTTGTCAAAAAAACGCTAAAAACATTTTAAAATCTGTGCTAAAAATAATTAGCTAACAGTGCCTTATCTTTTTGTTCATTTTCTAAAGTGAACTTTGAATCTTGTTAAAGTCAAGATCAAGTAAAAATTTAACCTTTGTGTCTTTTTGGTATCATTAAAAATAAAAGGCATATTCAAATAAATGAATATGCCTTTTATAACTTACATTGATTTCATCTTTAATTAACTTTTTACTTAAGAGAGCCTTTATTTGTCTGACGACTGGAAGCTGCAACCGCCGCAACTCCACCAGTAAGTCCAACACCAGCAGCAATAGAAACCGGTACCGTTAAAGGATTATTTACCACATCTTTAGCTACCGAAGCAACCGTGGCAGATGAAGATAATCCAATAGAAGAACCTTGACCAGAAGTATTGCCAAATTGATTAGCAATATTATTACCTAAATTGGTAGCTCCAGAAGCAATATCATTGCCTAAATTGGCAGTTCCAGAAGCAATTTTTTCTCCAACATTCTTGGTTCCAGAAGCAATATCATTACCTAAATTGGTAAATACACTAGCAACCTTGTCAAATGAATTATTAGCCACAGAGGCAATGTCATGTGGTGGCAATATAGCATTAGATTGTCCAATATGGTTTACTAAATGCAAAGTTCCAGAAGCACCTTGACTTGCTGCAAGCGCAGTATTAGCAGCAACAATATTCGCTGCCGCTACAACCCCAGAAGCTGCTGCAACACCTGCGTTAGATATAGTTGATATAGCAACGCCACCAGCAACAGCTACAGCAGCACCTCCAAATAACATACCGACCCCAGTTAATGCAGCTCCAACTCCCAAAACAGAAATCCCCACCGCAAGTGCAATTTTTTGACCAGTTGTTAATTGAGAACCATGAGATTTGCCATCACCCATAGCCGCAGTTCGTCTTCTAGGTTGACTTTCTGGATCTATTCCATCAATTGGATTAGGATTTGAGCAAGCTATTAATTTTAAATTTTTTAAAGATTTTTTAACATCTTCAGCGGCTCTTTTACTGCCAAGAACTTTTTCTAAATCACTTTTACCAAAAAACCCTCCGGTTTTTTTAAGATCTACGATATGATCAAATTGATCTCCACTTTTGTGAAACAAAACATCTTTAAGTATTTTAACAGCCCCAGTTTTGCTGTTATAATCAATTCCAACATAACAACCATTTTTAAGCTCAACATAATGTCTATTTGCACAGTTGCCATTAAAAGTAAGTTCTACAACGCCATTATTTAAATTTGAAACAAGCTTATCTTTGTAATCAAATAAGAAAGTGGTATTTTCTGCTAAATCTCTAACTTTACTTCTGGTGCCACCAGAAAAACCTAAAGACATTCCATAATTTTTGAACTGCCCAAGAAGTTCTTTAGCTTGATGTTTGGTTAAATTTCCTTTACGATTCGCAGATCTTTCAGAAGCATCACTTAATACCGAAGGATTAGCAATAGCTCTAATTCCAAAAGGTGAAGTTGCTTGATTTGGAGATTTTTCTTCAACAAGATTATATTTTTTAGAAATATTTACTTTAGGTTCACTTACTTGACCAGAAGATTGATTTGAAGCCAAGTTTTCTTCTGCCATTTTGCGTCGTTTTTTTAACTCTTCTAATTCATCTTCACTAATAGTTTCAGAAACATCTGCCGCAGACATTGAAACAGCATCTACATCTTTAGTCACTTTTGGATTTAGTTCGTTTGTTTTTTTTGAATTACTCAAAACATCATTTTTCATAACTTGGTTAGACTTTTTATTCTCAGTAAAGCTCTTGGATGCAACATCTGATTCAAAATTAGCATTAATTATATCTTGTGGATTATATTTTGTAACTGACTCAACGATGCCATATAAATGAATATGTTCAATATCATCATGAATTCGTTTTTTAGTTTCGTCAGAATAGTATGAAACATTTTCACGAACCATTTCAGCAAACTTTTCGTTAGCTTTCTTTCCTATTTCTTTACATTGCTCTTCAGTAAGACTGAGTTTATTGCGTTGATAGTCAAGCCATTTATTAGTCCAAGGCCATTTTTTTTCTTCCACTATTGGGTCGTGTAATTCAAGATCATTATTTTTAAAGATATTAACAGGCATGAATTAGCTTACTTTAATTTATAAAATTATAAATGATTTAATTGTACTTAATTTTTTACTATAGCATATTAGACACTGTTAGCCAATTATTTATGGCGAAGAAGTTTTGAGAAAAAATTGTAACAGACAATGTAAGCTGTATCAAGTGATAAAGCGTCATTATTAGAGCAAATTTTTACCAAAAATTCGAAGCCAGAAATAGGCAATATCAAGTTACCTATCTCTGATTGCTGGTTAAATTTTGAAAACTCTCACTTTTGGCTTTTTGCGCTCCTCCAGTTGGAGTCAAACTACCAATTGTGCGACCAACACTTTCGTCTTCAATAATATTTACAGCCCCTTTAATTGTTGATGCGCCAGCAACAGCGGTCATTGAGCCAGCAACACCAACACCAACAACAGCACCAGCAGCCACAGCTGCAGCGCCACCGGTTGCAAAACCAAGACCAACAGTTAAAAGACCAGCAGAAACCGTAGTGGCAATTTTTTCTCCATCAGTTAATCTTAAACCATGAGTTTTACCCAAAACCATGAAAGACATGCCTAGGTTTGTTTTATCTTTTTCTCCATCTTTACAAACAATAAGTTCTAATTTTTTGTATTTTTCCATAACATCTTTTGCCTTCTTTCTGGCTTGATCTGGTTTTAAGGCATTTACCAAATTTCCACTCATAGATAAAGGAAGGCGGAAAATGCCACCTTTAATATCTATTTCTTTTACAGAGCCATGTTCTCCAAGTTTAAACAAAGTATCTGGAATAATTTTTCCGTCTTTATTCACCTTAACCGCACACCCATGAGCAAGAGGTATGAATGTATCTTGGTTTGATTCACCATTTACAGTAACTGTTACTCTGTTTGGAAAAAGATTGTCATGCTCAACTACCACTCCATTTTCTTTAGAAAATGAGAAATTTGCGCTTTTCATTGCAGCCTTTAATCTATCTTTTCTACCGCCAATTCTTCCTGGCACTGGAATAATACCAAATAAATAATCATTCTCACATTGTCTTAATAAAAACTTCTTCATTTCTTTACTCATCGAAGTTCTAACTGGTAAAACTTCATGAACAATTTTTTTTACCAAATTTTCTCTGTTTTCCGCATTTTTAGCATCATCACCGCCAACATAATGATTAATTAATTTTTCATAGCTGTCTTTATCAATATTATTAACCCTAACTCCATTGCCATCACTACTAACTATTTTATATGAAGAATCTTGATTGTGAGCAGTAATTTCAACAACAGAAACCAAAGTTTTAAATTTTTCATCATTTAAACCAATCCTCTCATCACTATTAATCGCTTGATTTCTTGCTTTTGCAACATCGCCATCAAATTCCTCTTTACTATCATACTTTACAACAATCAAACCACTGCCCAACATATCAACTGTTTTAGGGCTTTCTTCATCAAATAATATACTACTACTACCCTTGATTTGTGGAACCATAGAGCCACCAATTAAATCTCCTTTGGTTTTTAAATAATTTTTTATTTCATCTATGGTTAATGATTTTTTTTGTCCTGATAATGGTTTTGTTACAGCTACTTTTTTAGGGTCATATTGAAGAGATGCCTCTTGA
>CAMDRL010000024.1 GCA_945906835.1 Rickettsia typhi | reverse complement strand
CCTTTGCCCCAAGGGCTTTCAAAGATGCTGGAAATATCATCTTCTAAAGCTGATGGTTTCCATAACACAAAATCGAGAGGATTTTTTTTGTAAGTGGCAATTTCAACTCTTGAACCAGCAATCATTTCATCAAGGCTGCGATTGGAAAGTTGACCATATTCTTTGTAAGAATTTACATCAAATAAAACATGCCCCGCGCTTTCGTAAGCAAAACCATTTTTAATTAATTGCTCAATCATGGTAATCATTTCTGAAATATGATTGGTGGCTTGTGGCTCATGAGTTGGGCGCAAAACATTTAACGCATCAATATCGCGATAAAAACCTTCAATAATTTTTTGAGTTAAAGTTTGAATGGAAATTTTTTGTTCTTTGGCTGCGGCATTAATTTTATCATCAACATCGGTGATATTTCTAACATAAGTAACTTGCGGGAAAATCTCTTTAAAAAAACGAAACCATAGATCATAAACCACAATACTGCGAGCATTGCCCAAATGCGGCAAATCATAGACCGTTGGGCCACAAACATACATTCGTAAATGGTTTGGATCGATTGCTTTTAGAAACTCTTCTTTGTGACCAAGAGTGTTAAAAATTTTAATTGGTAAATCTTTCATTGGTAAATTTCTTTAATGATTTTATTTCTGAGATAATTTGGACTTTTTGCCCCAACATATTTAGTCACAACTTCACCATATTGTGAAATTAAAACTGTGTAAGGAATACGACCTTGATAATTAATATTTTTCTTTTTTAGAAATTCTAAAAAACCTTCTTTAAAGCTTAAATAGCGAGGTTGAAAATATACATTACCATAACGACTTAGATGAGATTGTAGATCATTAGGATTCAAATCTTTATCAACCGCCAAAGTGATTATTTTTAAATCAGTATTTTGAAATTCACGAGCAATTTCATTAATGACAGGAGTTTGTCTGGCACAACTTGAGCACCATGTTGTATAAATATAAAGTAAAACT
Organism: Rickettsia typhi; assembly: GCA_945906835.1. Lineage (GTDB taxonomy): Bacteria > Pseudomonadota > Alphaproteobacteria > Rickettsiales > UBA1997 > UBA2645. Next base: position 11,482 of record CAMDRL010000024.1, on the reverse strand, counting down.
GGCTTGCCTTCATATTCTTCAAATTCGTTTGCCACCTGCCCTGTTGTCATGGGAATTGGCTTGGTATTATTAAATGTGATATTTTGTGATGGTGCAATTTTCACATCTAAACGCGCCGGCATTACCACAAAATAATTCCACAAAAAAGACGCTATAAATGCCGAAGTTACCGCAACTATAAATAACATTTTTCTATCCTCCCTCAATTTATTTATTAATTTTCTTAGCGACATTTTTAACAGCTTCTCTTTGAAGCTCTTGAGCTTTTGAGATTTTTTGTATTTTTGTAATGAGATAATTTTTGGATCTGACATTTTAATAATGGTTTTTTGCTTATACAGGTAAACTGTCATCCTTAAGGAAGTGAAGGATCTTACCACCTCATGAGATGTTTCCCTGCGCGGGGCATGACATTCAAGAAATCAGTAAAATCGCTTGATCTTAAATGAATTTAAGAAAATAATTTCCCTTGATCCCATGTTTAGTATTAGACAATTCAAAAAAAATCAACCAATGATAATTAAGATTAAGAATCTCAGGCTAAAAACTATTCTAGGAATTTATGAATGGGAAGAAAATGTTGATAGAGAAATTATTATTAATGCTAAAATTCACACTAATTTTGATAGAGCTTTAACAAGCAATGAAATAAGCGATGCGATTGATTATGATGATATCGTAACTAAAATTAAAAATTTAATTGCAAATAAAAGATTCAAATTGGTGGAAAAAATGGCGCAAGATATCATGAATGAAATTATGCAAGATAGCAGAATTTCTAAATGCAAATTAGAAATTGATAAGGTTGGAGCAGTTGAATCTCTTGAATCTTTCTCAATCACAATTGAACAAGAAAATAAAAATGGATGATAGAACACAGCAAGTTTTAAGGCTGATTAACTCACATCTAAAAATTAAAAATTACCTAACTACTTTATGTTATTTTCTAATTATTAGTGGATTGTTTTTTTATGTATTTTATGCCATTAATAAAACTCATAATAGCATTAAATTTGTTTCAAATTATCAGTCTGATTCAAAGCAGTATAAAGCCACGAAAATCATGACTAATCCGCGTATAGATTTTCAATATAATGATACGCAAGTTTATCATATAAAAGCTGAAACAGCTTATCACGAAAATGAGCAAGAAGTTACAATGTACAATGTTTCTGCTGATGGTGAGCTTGGTAATATCAAGGCAGGAGAGCTGAAAATAAGTGAAGAAGGCGAAAGATTAATTTTTTCAAATCATCCAGTTTTAATTCTTAATCAAACAGAAAATCAATAATGAGTAATAAATTTGGACAAATTTTTTCATTTACCACTTGGGGCGAAAGTCACGGGGAAGCAATTGGCTGCGTAGTTGATGGTTGCCCTTCTCTTTTTGATTTATCAGAAAATGATATTCAAAAATATCTTGACAAAAGAAGACCCGGACAATCAAAATTTACCACTCAAAGACAAGAAAAAGATCAGGTGAAAATTTTATCTGGAGTTTTTGAAGGCAAGACTACTGGCACTCCAATCAGTTTGGTGATTTATAATGAAGATCAAAAAAGCGGTGATTATGGCGATATAAAAGATAAATTTCGCCCATCACATGCTGATTACACTTATTTTGAAAAATATGGTATTCGTGATTATCGCGGTGGCGGCAGATCTTCTGCTAGAGAAACTGCGATGAGAGTTGCAGCGGGTGGAGTTGCGAGAAAAATTTTAGAGAAAGAGAAAATTGAAATTACAGGTTATTTAACTCAAATTGGTGAGAAAAAAATTGATCGTAGCAGAATTGATTTTTCTGAAATTGATAAAAATGATTTTTTCTGCCCTGATAAAATTGCTGCGAAAAATTTTGAAGATTATTTATTGGAAATTAGAAAGAATGGAGATTCTGCTGGAGCATTAATTGAAGTGGTTGCTCGCAATGTTCCTGTTGGACTTGGTGAGCCAATTTATGATAAATTAGATGCCAGAATTGCCGCAGCAATGATGGGAATTAATGCGGTGAAAGGTGTTGAAATTGGTGATGGCATGGACATGGCTGCTAAAAAAGGTAGTGAATTAGCTGATGAAATGTTTATGGAAAATGGTAAAGTTAACTTTTCTTCCAACCATAGTGGCGGGGTTTTAGGGGGAATTTCTTCTGGTCAAGATTTAGTGGTGCGCTTTGCGGTGAAGCCAACTAGTTCAATTTTAATTCCTCGAAAAACTTTTGATGTTGCTGGGAACAATAGTGAAATAATTACCAAAGGAAGGCACGATCCTTGCGTTGGGATTAGGGCTGTTCCAGTTGGAGAAGCAATGTTGGCTTGTGTTTTGGCTGATTTTGTTTTGATGTTGAAGGCTAGAAAATAAACTAATATATAAAATCAGAACGCGCGAGTTCTACTGCCCCTAACCCCTCCTTATCAAGGAGGGGAATACTTGTAGTCCTTGTTTATTAAAGGAGGAAATGCTTTTGTCCCCCTCCTTGATAACGAGGGGTTAGGGGCAGTAGATTAGCACGCTCATTATTTAAAAATTTATGAAAACCATATTTCTAATTCTAATCACATTATTTACCATAACCTCTTGCTCTCATAACAAAGATGAAAAATTGCAAAAAAAGTTAATCGCAATTTGGAGCGAATATTATGTAGAAGATTTCAATCAAACTAAGAATATAAATATTTTAGTTGTTACTAATCGTAAATCTAAAAATAATGACTTTGGATGCAATAATGACAGCTTTGGCGTAGTTTTGGATTCTGTAACACAATTTGGTATTTGCCAAATTAGTGTTCCCAAAAATCATGCAATTGGAGAGATAAATTTAGCTAAAGATAATCGCCAATCTTCCAATGATTTCTTTAAAATTTCGAGTGCAAAATCTCTTCAAGAAATTGACTTAATAAATTCCCTTAAAAAATCTGATCGTACTGCGCTTATTTTTGTTCATGGTTTTAATGTGCAATATCAAGAAGCTGTTCTACGCGCCGCTCAAATTGCTTATGATTTAAAATATCAAGGTCCTGTTATTTTATTTACTTGGCCAGCTGGCGCAGGAGGTGGCTTTATTGATGAAAGCTTAATGAATAAAACTTACGCCAATAATTTAAATAACGCCAAAAATTCAATTTCTGTTTTTGAGAATTTCTTAATTAATTTAGAAAAAAACAATATTAGAGCCAATTTGATAGTTCATTCTATGGGTCATCAAGTTGCCTTGCCCGCCTTAGAGCGGGTTGGAAAAAATAATTCTAATAAAACTTTTATTAATGAATTAGTTTTAAATGCCCCTGATTTTGATATGCAGGAATTTAATCAAGCAATTAGTAATATTAAAAAAAGCAGCAAACATATCACGCTTTATTGCTCTAAAAACGATAAGGCAATGATTGCTTCTAAAACATTCAATAATGGCAGCCTCAGAGTTGGAGCTTGCGGCCTTTCTAATGACTTAGATAATATTAATGTAAGTTTGGTTGATAATGAAACTTTGGGTTTGGGACATGGTTATTATTCTTCACGAGAAATTTTAAGCGATGTGTCACAAGCTCTTTTAGGAGTTGATGTTAAAAAAAGATTATTCATTAAAAAAAGTGAACCATTTGGCAATGAAAAATATTTTTTACGGTAGTTGAAATACATCAAAAAACTATAGATTTATGTTTTGGTATACCAAATTTCTTTAAAAATGCTGCAAAACTTTGCTGCCTTTGCCAATATTAAGACTCTTCAAGATTGAGCGAGTAACATATTTATTAGCATTTCTAACCGCATTTACCAAATCCATTTTTTTAGAAATATTACAAGCAATTGCGCTGGCTAAAGTACAACCTGTGCCGTGAATATTTTTATTACCAATTTTTTTATTGCTTATGATGTGGAAATTTTCTTTTTCATTTAATAAAACACTTCTAATTCTGCCGTCCAAAAAATTCAAATGACCACCTTTTATTAAAACTGATTTACAACCTAAAGCCTTTATTTTCAAAGCCGCTTGTTTCATATCATTGAAGTTTTTTATTGGCATTTTTGCCAAAACTTGAGCTTCGTCAATATTTGGCGTAACAATGTAAGCGCCTTTAATTAGTTTTAATTTTAAAGCTTCCACAGCATTTTCTTTAAGTAACAAATCGCCTGAAGTTGCCACCATTACAGTATCTAAAATTAGAGGAATTTTTTTGGCTTTTTTTTGTAGAATATCAGCAACGCAATTAATGATTTCAGTAGTTCCAAGCATGCCAATTTTTATGGCATCAAATTGAATATCGTCTAACACAACTTCAATTTGTTGGCGTAAAAAATCAATTGGTGAATTGTGAATGGCGAAAACTTTTTGGGTATTTTGCGCGGTGAGACAGGTGATTGCAGAGGATGCGTAAACTTTATGGGCACTGGCAGTTTTTATGTCAGCTTGAATTCCTGCGCCACCGCTGGGGTCTGAGCCGGCTATTATTAGGAGTTTGGGGATATTTTTCATAAGAAATTAGCGAATTGTTCTTGAAAAAAGATCCTGAAACAAGTTCAGGATGACAGGTTCTCTATCCGTCTCATCCTTGAACTTGTTTCAGGATCTCATTCAAACTCATGAGATGTTTCTTTTCACTCAACATGACATTTTAGTTTTAGAAGGACACAATATCTACAATTCAAAAACCGTCTTGCCAGCCACAACAGTTCTAACTGCTCTGCCCTTCACCGCAAAACCACCAAAAGGTGAGTTTTTTGATTTACTGTAAAATTTATCAGTATCAATTTTCCATTCGTGATTGAGGTCGATTAAAACCAAATCAGCTCTGGCACCTTTTTTAATTACACCGCCATCGAAATTAATAATTTTTGCAGCATTGCAGGTCATTTTAGCCAATAAATCTTTTAGACTTAAAACTTCTTGATGGTACAAAGCCAAAGAAAGTGGCAACATGGTTTCAACACCAACAATTCCAAAAGATGCTTCTTGTAGTGGTTTTTCTTTTGAAGCCAAATCATGTGGCGCGTGATCTGTAGCAATTGCATCAATCAAGCCAGATCTTAAACCTTCGATTAAAGCTAAACGATCTTTTTCACTTCTAAGTGGGGGGTTCATTTTAGCATTAGTGCCACTTTTTAAAACTTGTTCATCACTTAAAGTGAAGTGATGAGGAGAAACTTCAACTGTAGCATTTAAACCTTTTTCTTTGGCTCTACACATTGCCTCTAAAGCTTCAGATGTTGATACATGAAGCAAATGATAACGCCCACCAACGGCTTCTAAAATTGCCAAATCGCGTTCAACAATTATTGATTCAGAAATATTGTGAATACCGCGTACGCCAAGTTTGCGAGAAACTTCACCTTCAGTGATACAGCCTTTATTAGTAATATTTAGATCTTCGGCATGTTGCGAAATAACTAAATTCAAATCTTTAGATTCTTCAAAAGCGCGACGCATTACATGAGCATTCATTACTGGCAAGCCATCATCAGTAAAGCCAACTGCGCCCGCTTCTTGCAGAGCTTTCATGTTGGTTAATTCTTCGCCTTTCATACCTTTGGTGATGCAAGCATAAGTTCTAACATTACAGTAAGCGGCTTCTTTAGCTTTAGCATGCAAGTTATTGAGAATTTCTACTGAATCTATTGTTGGAGATGTGTTTGGTTGACAAACCACCGTTGTAATGCCTCCAACCACTGCGGACTGACTTCCTGAAGCTACATCTTCTTTATGCAATTGCCCTGGATCACGAAAGTGAACTTGAATGTCGATTAATCCTGGAGATAAAACTAAGCCTTGGCAGTCAATAATTTCAGCATCTGCTGGCTTTGTAATATTCTCACCAAAATCAGAAATTTTATCACCAATGGTTAGCAGACTTCCTAACTTGTCATAGCCAGATTCAGGATCGATGATTCTGGCATTTGTGTAAATTACTTTTTTATTTGGCGAGATTGGTTGGTTGTAAGGTAGTTCGAATTTTGACATGTGATCTATTAAAATATTAAAGATTTTGTAAATTCTACCTGTGGATATTTTGATATGCTATTAAAACCTATTTCCCTTTGCTCTTTTAATTTAGATTCATCTCCAACCAAACTAATCACAGAATCAACTAATTTGTCATAAGAAGCGGCGAATACACCATCCTTAAATCTTTGTTCAATAATAGTTGTATTATTAACCTCTCCTACAACTGCAACTGAATTAGTTTGTAAGTAAAAAACTCTTACAATTTCGAATATTTGAGTATCATAAAAATGAAGATTTAAAACTAGCTTGGAATGTCTAATCCACTGATCACGCTGTTTTCCATAAACACCAAATAATGTTTTTACTTTTAGACCTTTATTGTGAAGCTCTTCTAGAATATATTTTCGACGCTCATTGATACATCCGTAAAACAAGACATCAATTTCATAATCATTATTATTAACTAAGTTTCTTAATTCTGGCTGATATCCAATATTTAACTTTTTGACATTTTTGATGCCAAGTTGCTTAAGATATTTGATGTTTTTATCGCTGTAATCCCAAAGTTCTAAATTGGATTCAAACCATTTAATAATATTTTGATTCCAATCTGAAAAAACTCCTCCTAATTGCTCGGTATTTAAAATTATTGATGTAGAAGGAATTTGACCAATATAACTATTAAAATCAACCAGATGGATACCAATAATTATATTTATTTTACTCTGATCAATATTGTTAAAGGATGTATTCGCTTCAAAACCAAGCTCTCTGATTGAATAGGTCAATAAATCAGCAATTTCTAAAAATACCGCAAAATGAATATATCCATTTGGCTGAATTATGCATATGTTAAATTTTCTATTCATTATTTCTGATCCTCAATTTCAATATTAATTGGCGATAAATCACTGCAATATCTTTCATACATAGCCTTATAAGCCTCTTCAATATTAGTGGTGAAGAGCCTGGTGTTAAATAAAGGTGCAGTAAATCTATTTTGTTCAAGTTTTTCCTTTATTACCTTTAACTTGTCTGGATTTTTTGCAAGTTCAATTGCTGTTTTTTCATATTCTTCTTGAGTTGTAGTAATTAATTCTGAAAGGTTGATAGCGTTTAATAAACTGGCAGCCACCCTTGCAGCAAATGATTTTCCAGCAAGAGTTAGTAGTGGAAGACCTGCCCATAGAGAATCTGAACAAGTAGTATGAGCATTACAAGGAAGAGTATCTATGAACAAATCTGCACATTTGTGTCTTGCTAGGTGATCTTCTGATAATACTCGCTTTGCAAATATAAGCCTTGATGAATCTATTCCTCTTTTTTGAATCTCCTTTTGTAAATTTTGAGTTGCACTGGGATTATCATCAAGCAGCCATAATACACTATTTTGTAATTCAGTTGCTTTTAATAACCATCAAATGTATCTGGAGTGATTTTATAGCTATTATTAAAACAACAATAAATAAATCCTTCCTCTGGTAGTCCAAGTTCTTTTTTAGTAAATATCGTGTTTGATATTTGGCGTTTGGAATCGTTAACTTGATAGCTATTTGGAAGATAAGCTATTTTTTCTAAATAGTGTTTTTGACTTTCCTCTGGGATTAGTATTTTATCAGCTATTATGTAATCTATGTAAGGTGCCGCCATTGTTCCTGGATAGCCTAAATAGTTTACCTGTATGGGGGCGCAGCGTTTGGCGAATATTCCTAATCTCATATCTTGGGTAAAGCCTTTTAGATCAATTGCTATGTCAATTTCTAATTCTCTTGAAAGAGCAACTATCTCATCATCACTTTTTAACCTAACATCAATAAATTGGTCAAATGATCCTGAAATTCTGCTTCTCATCTCATCGTCTTTATTTGGACCAAAAGAGAAGGCAATTATTTCAAATTTAGATTTATCGTGAGACTCAAATAATCCAGCCATTAGATAGGAAGTGGCATGGCGATGGAAATCTGCTGAATAATAACCTATGCAGATTTTATTATTTCTGGGTCTTTTTGCTATGGAGTAATTTTCTTTTGCTAAATAATTCTTCTCAACGCTGATCTTGGCTGTTAAATAATGTATCTTGGGAGAATCAATTATTGGCAAAATTTGAAATGGTATTGATACCTCTTCATTATTTTTGATTCTATTTTTAATATCAGTTTTATTTTTTTCGTAATCATTATCCCAATCACATATCTTAGTCTTAGTGTGAAATATTGTAGCTGGTAAAAGCTTGTAACTATTCTTTGATAAATCTGCTACCTTTTCATAACTAGCAACCGCTAAATCAAATTGACTCATGACAGCCAAAGCATTACCAAAATTATAATAGAGTTCAGCGCAATTTGCGCCTAATTGTAATGCCATATTGTAACTTACAGCTGCCAAATCTGCCTTCTTTAAATCAAGCAAAACATTGCCTCGATTTATATAAAACTCAGAACTGTTAGGTCTTAGTTGAATTGCTTTATCATAGTTAATAAGTGCCTGCTTCAGATCTTTTAGCTCATATAATACTATGCCACGATTGTAATAATAATCGGTATCACTTGAGTTAAGTTCAATTGCCTTATCATAGCTGGCAAGCGCTAATTTAAACCGACCAAGATTTTGTAATATTGTAGCACGGTTGTAATAATAATCGGCATTTTTGGAATTAAGCTCTATCGCCTTATCATAATTTAAAATCGCCTCTTCTAATTGCCCAAGCTCCAATAACGCCATACAAAGATTAGAATAAAAAAAGTCACTATGAGGATTTATGGAAATTGCTTCTTTGATAAAATCCACACCTTGTTGATAATTTTTTGTCTGACAGGCAACGATGCCCAAAAAATATAAACTATCCTGATGTTTGGGCTGATCTTCTAAAATCTTAAGATAAATATTTTTTGCCTGATCCAATTGCCCTTTCTGATGCAAAGATAAAGCTTGTTCGAATTTTTGCTGTATCATCTTTTAAAAAACTAGAGGTATTAAATGTCATGTTGAACAAAGTAAAACATCTCATGAAGCTGGTAGAGCTCTTTCGCTTCGCTCAATATGACAAAGTGATGAATTATCTAATGCTGTTTAATGTAAATATGATCTGGATCTAATCCATTTTGATATCTTTCATACATAGCTTCGTAAGCTTTTTCAATATGATTAGTAAAAATCTTTGTGTTAAATAAAGGCGCAGTAAATTTATTTTCCTCAAGTTTTAATTTGATTTCTTTTAGTTTTTCTAAATTGGTTGCTAGTTCAATTGCAAGATTTTCATATTCTTCTTGGGTATTGGCAATAAGTTCAGGCAGATTTACTGCGTTTAATAGGCTGGCAGCTACTCTACCTGCAAATGATTGCCCTATTAATGTAAGAGTTGGTAAACCCGCCCATAATGCATCACTGCAAGTTGTGTGGGCGTTGCATGGTAATGTGTCTAGGAATAAGTCCGCTACTTTATGTCTTGCTAAATGCTCTTCTAACTTCATGTGACTAGCAAAAATCAATCTACTTGAATCAACGCCTCTTTTCTTAGCTTCTTTTCGTAAGTTTTCGGTAGCAATTATATTATCTTCAAATAACCATAAAACACTACCTTCTACAGCTTTTAAAATTCTCATCCAACCATCAAATGTTTTAGGTGTAATTTTATAATTTTTGTTGAAACAACAGTAAATAAAGCCATCCTCTGGCAATCCAAGCTCTTTTCTGCTGTAGGCTGTATCAGATATTTTACGCTTATCATCATTGACTTGATAACTATCTGGAAGATAAACAATTTTTTCTAAATAGTATTTTTGGTTTTCTTCAGGAATTAGTGTTTTATCAGCTATTATGTAATCTATGTAAGTTGCACCCATTGTTCCTGGATAACCCAAATAATTTACTTGAATTGGAGCGCAGCGCCCAGCAAATATTCCAAGTCTCATATCTTTGGTGAAGCCTTTTAAATCAATTGCCACATCAATTTCTAACTCTCTTGAAAGATTAATAATGTCAATATCACTTTTTAGCCTTACATCGTAAAATTTATCAAAAGATGTTGAGACTCTGTTTTTCATATCGTCATCTTTGTCTGGACCAAAAGAGAATGCAATTATCTCAAATTTAGATTTATCGTGAGATTCAAATAAACCAGCCATTAGATGAGAAGTGGCATGGCGATGGAAATCTGCTGAATAATAACCTATGCGTATTTTTTCACTTCTGGGTCTTTTGGATATGGCGCCAAGAGTATTTATTGCTGGATAGTTAGATTTGGTGTATATTTCGGCTGCTAGTAATTGTAAATCTAAAGATTCATTAACTGGTAATACTGAAAATGGTGTTGAAACTTGTTCTTTTTTACGAAGCTTAGTTTCTAGGTCTGCAGAATCTTCATCATAGGAACTCCAATCACAAATTTTATTCTTCGTACGCAAAATTGCGCCCAGTAGAAATTTGTAATCTGGCTTTAACTTAATAACCTCATTATAACTAATAATCGCTAAATCTAATTGCCCATTGTCAAATAATGCATTACCACAGTTATGATGCGCCTCAATATAATCTGGCTTTAGCTCAATAGCCTTGTTGTAATTAGTGATAGCTAAGTCTGTTTGCTTAAGTTCAGAAAATATATTGCCAATATTCAAATAAGCCTCTGCATATTCTGGATTCAACTGAATTGCTTTATTGTAATGAGAAATTGCTGAATCCCATTGTTTAAGATCAAATAATGCATTACCGCAATTGAAATATCCTTCATGATCTGGATTTAACTGCATAGCTTTATCATAGCTTGCAACAGCTAAATCTAACTGCTTTAATTTCCTCAACATGTTACCACGATTGTGATAATATTCTGCATTATTAGAATTTAGCTCAATTGCCTTATCATAGCTGGCAACAGCCAAATCTTCTTTTCCAAGCTCTCCTAATATGTTACCACGATTGTAATGAAAATCCGCGTTATTGGAATTTATGGCAATTGCCTTATCATAACTAGCAAGAGCTGGCTCTAAATGTTTAAGATCCATCAGCGCAACACCAAGATTTGAATAAAATGCTGCACTATTAGGATTTATTGTTATTGCCTCGCTAATTAAATCTACAGCCAACTGAGAATCTCCCGTCTGATGAGAAATAACACCTAAAAAATGCAAACTATTAGCATGCTTTGGTTTGATTTTTAGAATCTTTAGATAAAGAGATTGCGCTTCAGCCCATTGCTCTGCTTGATGAAGCAATAGAGCTTGTTGGAATTTTTTTTGTATTTTCTTTTCTAAATAATTAGGAAAAAACTTAGAGATGAATTTGTTTATGATTTTTAGCAAGGCTTGGTTATTGTTGTTTTTAAAGTTAGTGAGAAGTTTATGACAAGCACCTCCTTAGACACACTGTTGGCTAATTATTTTTATCCCATATTTAGCCCTGTTTTTGCTTATTTTTTGACAAAATTATTCAAAATATATCCAAATATTTATCATAATTTTGTCAAAAAAGCGCTAAAAACATGTCAAAATCTGTGCTAAAAATAATTAGCTAACAGTGTCTAATAATGAGGTTAGGGGTGGCAGATCATGC
>CAMDRL010000023.1 GCA_945906835.1 Rickettsia typhi | reverse complement strand
ACCCCTCCTTATCAAGGAGGGGGACTAAGAGCATTCCCCTCCTTGATAAAGAGGGGTTAGGGGCGGTAGAAAACGCAAATTCGGTCTAAATTAAAATAAATTACAAAAAAATTAATGAAAATAAGAATCTTAATAACATTAAAAAAAGGTGTTTTAGACACTCAAGGCAAAGCCATAGAAAATTCTTTAGTTAAAAATTTAGGCTTTTCACAAATCTCTCAAGTTAGGCAAGGTAAGCTTGTAGAAGTTGATGTTGAAGAAACCGATTCAGCAAAAATCAAGACTATTGTTGATGAAATTTGCGATAAATTATTGGTAAACAAGGTTATTGAAGACTACAGCTATGAGGTAATAGGTTAATATGAAATCAGCAGTTATTGTTTTTCCAGGTTCAAATTGTGATCGTGATGCGGTTGATGCTTTGCAAAAAGTTGGTAGCAAAGTTAACAAAGTTTGGCATCAAGAAAATAAGCTTGAAAATGATCTTGACTTAATAGTTGTTCCTGGAGGTTTTTCTTACGGAGATTACTTGCGTTCCGGCGCTATGGCCGCAATTTCACCCGTGATGCAAGAAGTAAAAAGACTTGCACAAAGAGGTACTAAAGTTCTGGGAATTTGTAATGGTTTTCAAATTCTTACTGAAGCTGGATTGCTCGATGGTGTATTATTGCGTAACAAAAAAATAAAATTTTCTTGTCGCGATGTTTTGTTGCATGTTGAAGATACCAATACCAGTTTTACCAAAAAATATAAAAAAGGTCAAATCGTCAAAATTCCTATCGCTCATATGGATGGTAACTATTTTGCTGATCCATCAACTCTAAAAAAATTAGAAGATAATGGAAACATTGCCTTTCGCTATGTTTCTGAAAATGGCAATGTTACTGATGATTCAAATCCTAATGGTTCAGCTTTGAATGTTGCGGGGATTTTTAATGATAAGAAAACTATTTTAGGCATGATGCCTCATCCAGAAAGAGCGATTGATATCAATACTGGATCATCTGACGGACTTTTTCTTTTTGAGAGTTTGCTTGGTTAAAGCTGGTTGTGGTAATTCTTCTTCAGCTTTTTCTTGCACCTCTTTATCTCTTTTTTTCTTCATTTCAGTTAAATCATTTACTAAAGAGTTTCTGATATTTTGTGCAGCAACTTTAGTTAAGTTTAATCTGGTATATTCATCTGCTGTGTAAGTTCCAAATCTATTCAAAGCCACATCGTAGTTGTCATTTACTGATGTGTTTCCAAATCCAATTATCTCAGCTGTAGCCAAATCTATTAATTCGTAACCAACATTTATATAAATTTTATTACGACCAGAAGACCCTGTTGAATTGGTAAAAGTTGATGTAGTGGATTTATCAGTTTTTAAAATTAGAAAATATTTAGGCTCAGTTTTGATGGATTCTGGATTGAGTAAATCGTAAAGATTATTCTTTAAGTCTTGCTCAAGTTTAGTGCGATCTTTTTTAATTCTAATGGCAGCTAATTCTTGTTCGTAAGAGAAATGTTGTGATTTTTGTTCGCCATCTTCTTTGTAAATAACTTGAAATCCACAATTAAAAAGATTCAACAGGATTGTCAGAATTAGAATTTTTTTGAACATCATTTATCCGTGTTTTTTTAAAGCACTTTCAATGAAAGAAACAAAAAGTGGATGAGCTGCAAAAGGTTTGGATTTTAGTTCTGGATGGAATTGTACGCCAATAAAAAATGGATGATTAGGAATTTCCACAATTTCAGGAAGCTTTCCATCAGGCGATATGCCAGAAAATTTTAACCCAGCTTTTTCCAATTTATCTTTATAATTGATATTAACTTCATAACGATGACGATGGCGTTCTGAAATTTTATTTTTACCATAAATTTTTTCAGCCAAAGAGTCTTTTGAAACTATACAAGGATAAGCACCAAGTCTCATAGTTCCACCCATATCGCTACCAGCTTTTTTAGTTTTTTTACCAGTCTTATCTTTCCACTCATGCATCATGCCAATCAAAAAAGTACCTTTTTTGGCAAATTCGGTTGATGTTGCATCTTTAATACCAAGTACATTTCTAGCATATTCAATTACAGCCATCTGCATACCATAACAAATTCCAAGACAAGGAATTTTGTTAACTCTGGCTTGCTTGATCATGTCTATTTTTCCTTCAACACCATCTTCACCAAAACCTCCTGGGATAAGAATTGCATCAATATTTTTTGGTAAAATATTTTCTTTATTACGAGCATTTACCCAAATGATATTTGTTTTACATTTAAGAGAAAAAGCTGCATGATCAATGGCTTCAATCAATGATTTGTAAGAGTCAAGATATTCAGTATATTTCCCAACAATGGCAATATTAACTTCTTTTTTCGGATTTTTAATAGCGTCTTGAATTTTCAACCATTTTGAAAGATCTGGTTTCTTTTTATAATCAAGACCAAAGAATTTTAATAATTGAGTGTCTAAACCATTTTTATGATAAATTAATGGAACTTCATAAATACTGCTGGCATTTGGTGCAGCAATAACATTGCCTTGCTCAATAGAACACATTTTAGCAATTTTTTCTAAATGAGAATTGCTAACAGGTCTTTCAGCGCGACATAGTAAAATGCTTGGCTGAATGCCAATTGAACGCAATTCTTTAACTGAATGTTGAGTTGGCTTGGTTTTAAGTTCGCTGGCGCTTTCAATGTAAGGCAATAAAGTTAAATGCAAAAAGGCGCATCTTTTTTGACCATATTCATAACCTAATTGACGAATTGCTTCAAAGAATGGTAAAGCTTCAATATCGCCAACAGTTCCGCCAATTTCACATAAAGCAAAATCAACATCTTCAATATCGTTTAAAATAAATTCTTTTATTAAGTCTGTAACATGTGGAATTACTTGCACTGTACCGCCAAGATAGTCGCCTTTTCTTTCTTTAGATAAAAGATTTGAGTAAACTTGACCAGCGGTAATGTTGTCAGATTTTTTTGCATCAACTCCTGTAAACCTTTCATAATGACCTAAGTCAAGGTCAGTTTCCGCTCCATCTTCGGTAACAAAAACTTCACCATGCTGAATAGGACTCATAGTGCCGGGATCAATATTTAAATAAGGATCAAGTTTTCTTAAGCGAACTTTATAGCCTCTAGCTTGTAAAAGAGCTGCCAAAGATGCAGCAGCTAAGCCTTTTCCAAGCGAAGAAACAACTCCACCAGTAATAAAAATAAATTTAGTTTTAGACAATTTTTGAGATTTTTTTACAGCCATGAATTATTTACCTGTCATAATGCGTTCAACCAATTGTTTGATTGTTGGCACAAAGCCGTTATTATAATAAGGGTCAGTTACAAAGCGATAAGCGCTGTGTCCAGCAAACATTAATTGATTTTCCATATCAATTCCAAAGCGCACATCTTGTAAAGTTTTTTGAATACAGAAGCTTCTTGGATCAGCTTTTTGACCAGTTGTGAAATGCAATTCTTCTTTGTCAGACCAATTACTAAAACGGCATTGGCTTAAACAGCCCATACAATTAATTTGATCGGTAACAATTTGTTGAGCTTTTGATTTGTCAACAAACATCAAAGTTTCATCAGGAGTTTTCATACCTTCAACATGTCCCGCTTTAATCCATTCGTCAACTTTTGCTTTATCTACGGCTTTAATGTATACCACGCGACCTCTTTGTCCAAAAGGAATTTCAGAAGTAAAATCACCTTCAGCTTTAGCGCGATATTCAACTTGTCTAATTTCGCGACCTTTTAATTCGCGAATAAAATCATTTTCAATGGCTGAAGAATAAAATCCAGTTGGGCTGAAACGGTTTAAATAAACATCACCTTTTTTCAAAGTAAGAAGCTTATGTTTCCAATCATCATGAACAGGATATTCTTTAGTTAAAATTGGACGAGTACCAAATTGGAAAACGATTGGCCCAATTTCAGGATTATCTAACCAATATTCAAATTCATCAAGGCTCCATACACCGCCAGCCATAACGATTGGCACATTATTTAAGCCAACAGAATTCATAAAAGTTCTAAGTTCAACAACTCTTGGATATGGATCTTCGTAACTAGTTGGATCTTCGGCATTAGACAAGCCATTATGTCCACCAGCGCGCCAAGGGCATTCATAAACTACGCCACCAAGAAGATCTTTAGCTTTATGATAACTTCTTTTCCACAAAGCGCGAAAAGCTCGCATTGAAGAAACAATTGGATAATAATAAACTTGATATTTTTCAGCAATTTCAGCCAAGCGATAAGGCATTCCAGCGCCACAAGTTATGCCATGAACTAGACCTTTCGCGCCATCAAGAATTCCGTTTAAAACGCGCTCTGCTCCACCCATTTCCCACAGAACATTCATATGAATTCTACCATTTCCACCAGCAACATCATGAGCAATTTTAGCTTGAGAAATACCGCCTTTAATAGCGTATTCAACCAATTCTTCATGCTTTTCTCTTCTGGTTGAAGTTTTATATTCTGGTAAGATTAATTTACCGCTTTCATCAACATAATCAGCATTAACACCTGAAAATGTACCAACTGCACCAGCCTTAGCAAAATGTCCAGCGGTAACGCCATTAGTAACACCAACGCCTTTTCCACCTTCAACAATAGGTAAGCATTCAAGACCAGAAATATTTAAAGATTTAATAGATTTCAGCAAAATAGCTCCTGATTTAAGTAAAAATTTTTGATAATAATTTGCGAGGTAAAGCCAGCGAAATTTTAAAAGTATAATTTAAAATTAATTAAACGGGCTAGAAAATAAAAAATTTAGGCAAAATAGCAATGGAAAAATAGTATCTGTTCTAAAATTTAAAAAACCAAAGAATTTTTTATGAAGCTTTCTATGTCAAATCTAAAATTTATTGATATTTCTTGATTTGGTATATCGGAGATCCCCAAAAAGTGGGGCGCGCCTAATGGTGCATAAAAATAAATCTATACCATATCTAAAGATTTTAGATTTGGTATAGTATTTGGCTTTCCTTTTCTTGATGAGTAAAAACTAAATTAAACACTTTTAGCTAATTATTTTTATTCCATATTTAGCCCTGTTTTTGCTTATTTTTTGACAAAATTATTTAAAATATATCCAAATATTTATCATAATTTTGTCAAAAAAACGCTAAAAACATGTCAAAATCTGCGCTAAAAATAATTAGCTAACAGTGTCTAAGCTATATATTGCTTTTTGGCAACTTGGTTTAGTTTTTTGAGAGACATATGATTTTTGGAGCAGTCAAAAAGGATTTTGTTGGCGCCAAAGATGAAGATATTTTTGATATAGCGAAAAATAACTTTGAAGTTTCTGTTTAATATAAGAATTATTATTTTTATTTAATAAGTTAAATCGCCCGACTCAATTGCCAGAAGCGATTGATCCAAGCAGCGGTAATTCCTCTTTGAAAAAGATGGTGAATCAAATGCGCAGCTTTTTAGAAAGGTGATTTAATTAGCAGACATCTGATTTTTGATTTATAATCATATTATTTTTCTTGCATAACCAAGCATCACTTCTTAAAAAGATATTTTCTTACCAATATCTTCCAAACAAATAATGACAAAAAAGGCATTAATCACCGGAATTACCGGTCAAGACGGATCTTATTTAACTGAGCTTTTACTTTCCAAAGGTTATGAAGTTCACGGGATTATAAGAAGATCAAGTACCTTTAATACTGATAGAATTGATCATTTATACAGTAATCCAGAAATTTCAGGAAAAAAACTTTTTCTTCATTATGGCGATTTAGCTGATTCATCAAACATCTCCCGTTTACTTGAAAGAATAGTGCCAGATGAAGTTTATAATTTAGCAGCGCAAAGCCATGTTAAAGTTAGTTTTGATATTCCCGAATATACTGCAGATATTGATGCAACTGGTACTTGCAGACTTTTAGATGCAATTAGAGAAGTTAATGTAAAAACTAAATTCTACCAAGCTTCCAGCAGTGAAATGTTTGGAAAAGTTCAAGAAATTCCCCAAAAAGAAACTACGCCTTTTTATCCACGCAGCCCTTATGCTTGCGCTAAACTTTATTCGCATTGGCTAACTGTTAATTATCGCGAAAGCTATAATATATTTGCTTGCAGCGGTATTTTATTTAATCACGAATCACCAAGAAGAGGTGAAACTTTTGTGACTAGAAAAATTACTCGCGCTTTGGCTGACATTATGGCTAAAAAATCTGATAAACTTTATTTAGGAAATTTGGATGCAAAACGCGATTGGGGTTTTGCTGGAGATTATGTGGAAGCAATGTGGTTAATGTTACAACAGCCTGAAGCTGATGATTATGTTATCGCAACTGGAGAAACTTATTCGGTAAAACAATTTCTTGACGAAGCTTTTGGTTATGCTGGATTAGATTGGAAAAAGCATGTTGAAATCAGCGAAAAATATTTCCGTCCTGCAGAAGTTGATCTTTTAATTGGAGATTCTTCCAAAGCCAGACAAAAACTAGGATGGAAGCCAAAAGTAGATTTCAAAGGTCTTGTAAAAATGATGGTTGATGCTGATTTACAAAAAGTTGGAATAAAACTATAAAATGTTAATAAAAAGAATAATTTTTGGGCTTGGTTCAAATTTAGGAGATAAAGAATTTTATTTGAACCAAGCGGTAAAAAAATTAGAAGAAAATCTGTTTTTAACTGATGTTAAAAAATCAAAAATCCTCAAAAATCCCGCACTTCTTTTGCCAAATTCGCCTGAAGAATGGAATCAAGAATTCTTTAATATTTCGGTAAGCGCTAATGTTGATTTGGAAAAATTTTCGCCAGAGGAAATTTTAGAAATTATTGGAAATATTGAAAAAGATCTTGGTCGCAAAGAAAGCGAAAGATGGGCTCCGCGTGAAATTGATATTGATATTTTAACAATTGAAGAATTGGTGATAAATATTGGCAGTAAATTAATTGTTCCTCATTACGATTTATTAAATCGTGATTTCTTTTTGCAAACTATAAAAGAGATTGAACCTGATTGGAAATATCCATCTTAGCTTTTTATATTCTTATACTCTTCCGTCATCTTGAAAGAAGCGAATGATCTCTTTCAACTTCACGAGATGTTTTGCTTCGTTCAACATGAAAGTTTAGTTAAACATCAAAAATAATTTTAAACTTTTTGAAAAAAACAGTTGTGAAATTCGTTTAAATAAAAAAAGATGAGCTTTGTCGGGAGTATGTCAGAATAAAAAAGTCTTACGACGAATATGAACATACACGCCGGGTTTGCGTGGTGGTGGCTCCCGACATTAATTTTATTTAAAAAAAGCCTCTTTAATTTTTTTAAATAGGCTTTTTTTATTGTCTGCTTTAAGATGAATGTAACAGATTTCCGCCTTTGCGGGAATGACAATACTAATAAATCACTTCCAAAAAATATAATCCACAGGCTGGCGCATTTGGGCCAGAGCTGGTACGCTTTTTATCTTCTAAAATTTCTTTCATTTTTTCTGCTTTAATTTTTCCAATTCCAACCCAAGTCAATGTTCCAACAATGTTGCGCACCATATGATGCAAAAAAGATTTCGCGCTTATTTCAATGTGAATTTCGTCACCTAATTTTTTGATTTCAACATTGTCAATCCTTCTTAAGGATGAATTAGAAGAACATTTACTGTCGCGAAAAGATGAGAAATCATGAAGTCCAATTAAAAAACTGGCAGCTAATTTCATAGATTCAATATCAAGCTTATTGGGTAAGTGCCAAGCGCGGTTTTTTTGCAAAGTAAGAGGTGCGCGACGATTCACAATAACATAGCGATAAGAGCGCGTTTTGGCATTAAAGCGGCTGTGAAAATTCTCATCAACAATTTCGCAATTAAGTACAGCAATATCTTTTTTGAGTAGGTAATGATTAATTCCTGAAATAATTTGGGCGGGTTCAAATTCTTTATCTAAGTTAAAATGTACAACTTGTCCCAAAGCATGAACGCCAGTATCGGTGCGGCCAGAGGCGAAGATTTTTATTCTTTGTTTAGAGAGCTCAAAAACTGCATTTTCCAATATCTCTTCGACGGATTTATTTGGCTGATCTGGCTGTTTTTGAAATCCGCAATAATTAGTTCCATCATATTCGATGGTTAGCTTGTAGCGCATTTATGGTTTTTGATAATTAAGTTAACTCCACTCCTTCACCCGAGCCAAATGGCAATATTCATTCTCAAAATAATTTTGTAAATTCGGAGCTGAAATATATCCATTATTTTCATCAGTAAAATATTCAAAAAGCTTAGAAATTCCAGCCTTTGCAGCCATAATTAAAATTGCAATTTCCTCATTTTTTTTACAAATTTCTTTAATTTCATTTTCTGAACTTGCTGAAAGTTTCCAATAATTTAGTGAGTCAATTTTGCCAATATCAATATTTTTTATGCTATTTTCAATCACGCCTTCAACAAGCATCAATGCTGCAATTGTAAGCTGCGGATCATTTCCTAAGATTACATCTTTAGCGTTGGAAACTTGCCCAGTTTTATAATCAAAAATTGCCACAGAGCCATCTTTACCCAAAGTTATGCGATCAATTTTTCCATTAATTAAAATTTCATTAAGTACTAATTTTACAGGGATTTCAGTGTAGTTAAGTGAATTTTGTAATTGTGATTCCTGCTCTAAAAATCCATTAAAAATACTCTCAAATTTTGGCCACCAAACTAATTTAGCTTGAGTTGAAATAAAATATTTTTCAAAAATTTGATAAGAATTTTCCAAAAACTTTTCTGGCTTTTGAGGGTTTTTAATAAACTCTTCCAAAGCCTTGTGAATAAAGCTACCAAACTCTGCATAACTTGGTTCAAAATCTATTTTTTGTAACTCTTTTAGTTGTAAAATTTTTTTAGCGTAAATTGAATAAGGATCAGATCTTAGTTTTGAAATATCTGTTACTGCCAATTTTTTTGGACGAAATTTAATGTCAGGTTTTGGCTGCGGTCTTTCTATTTTAAACCCTTTAACTGAATTTGATCTTTTTAATAATTCAAAATATTTTTGACCAGAATCTAGTTTTATTTCTAACTTTTTACATAAAGTTTCAAACTTTAAAAGAAAAGGTGAGCAGATAGAAACAGAGCCATTCTTGGTCAAAGAACGGGTTAAAACTACAGATTCATTGCATAAATAATTACAAAAATCATAGGCATTTTGACCAACTTTTTTAAGCTTTTTATCAATCCCTAAATCTTTTTTAATCTTTTTTCCCAGCCAATTTTCAGATTCAATTTCTGGAAAATCTCCTTCATTTAAAGAAGAAATTATCACTAAATCACAATTTATTAAACGAGCTTCAATTGTAGCAAGAATTTGAATTGGAGCAAAACTATCAGACTTTTGAAAATAACTAATTTGTGAAAATAAAATTCTAAAAGTTTGCAAAGCATTTTTACTATCAATGATGAAATTATTTTGTAATTTTAATTTTTCAAAAAATTCAAAAAGCTCAATTTGAGCATCTTCTTTTTCTAATAAATTCTGCCATTGATTAGCGGTTAAATTTTCTATTACACTGATTAATGATTTTAGATAAAAGCTTATATCAACAGAGTTTGGAAGGTTGATAAGCTTTGATAAATCATTGTAAAAATTTGCAAAAAACTCGCTTAAATCTGGGTTATTTAATAATTTTAACTTTTCTTCAATTCCAATGATTCCAAACTTGCTGCGTTCTTGACGCAAAATATTAATTTCAAAATCTTTTATAATTTGAGTTAGAGATCGCGAAACAAGTTCAGGATGAAGGAAGTTGGGGACATTCTGCGTATCATCTTGAAATTGTTTCAGGATCTTTTGTAGATCAGATTCTTTGGGTTGAATGGGTATAGAATATTTGCCATTTTTAAATAAAGGGTTTTTTAAAACAGCCAAAAGCTCGTATGAAGCGAAGTCATTTTCTAATAATTCTAAAATTAATAAAATGAAGTTAGCTAATTTTGAGTTGGAAAGTCCAATATTTCTAGAATCATTAAAGTTTAATGAAATCTTGTTCAGCTCGTATTTTAAAAGTTGTGAAAGCTTTGGATTATTGGTAATTACGGTGCATTTTTTATTTTGAGAGACTGCTTCTGCCAATATCATAGATACAATTCTAGCTTCTTCTAACTCATCTTTTGTGACAATTATTTTAAAGTTTTTCTCTAAATCTTGAATAACTTTTTTAACATCTAAAAGTAAGTTAAGATTCTGCCATTTTAAACTTTCTTCACTTGGCAACATTGTGGTGGTAATGAAATTCAAGCGATCTTGTGAGCTTAATTGGGAATTTTTGTTGTAAATATCTTCTATTATTTCTGGCTTAATTTCTAAAAATTTTATTAATTCATTTAACAGAAATTGCGGGTGATGTTCTGGTAAATTTTCTGCTTCTTTGTTGAATCCGTGCAAAATTACAAAACCATTATTTTGTTTGGCATTATTCTGCTTAGAAATTGCTTTAATTAATTTCTTACCAGCAGATAAACTGCCAGTTGAGCCAGCAATAATTAAAGGAAATTCTGAACCAGATTTTGTAAGTGATTCTACAAATTTATTAACAATAAAATTTTGGTAAGAACTGGCTAAAAGCACATTATCTTTGATCAGAGAGTTTTTTATTTGAATGTGAAAACTTTTTAGAAATTCTAAAGTAACTTGGCGATGTAAAGACAGATCGGAATCATCAATTTCACTAAGTATGTCTAAATTAATTTCATCTCTTTCAATCTCGTTAAAAAGATTTTCTAATTGAGTAGCGATGTTAAGAGCTTGATTAGCGTCAAGATTATCGCCAAAAAGTTTTAATTTTTGAATTTTTTGACTTAAGAAAAAAAGATGATCGATGCCAGAAATAACTTTTATTTCTAGTAGCTCATCGATAATTTTTTTAATGTCATCACTGGGTAAAAAATCAAAAAAATCTTCATAAGAGATATCAGAAATTGCTCTAATTTTAGGTAAGATGAGCGATTTATTTGAAGTTTTTTGTAAAAAGACTTGATGGAACTCTCTACAACTTCTATGATTCGGTAGGAAGATTTTGACATTGGCAATTTCTTTAGAGAAATTTTTTATCAGCCATTCAAAAAGAGATTCAAAGAAATTCTGCTGTGATGGAATGTTTAATATATGGGGATTTCCTGCGTGAATCATTTTAAATTCTTGTAATTTTTGTGTAAAATTTGTAAATGTCATGTTGAGCTTAGTTAAAACATCTCATTAACTTGAAATAGATCTTTCACTTCGTTTAGGATGAAGATAAGAGCTCGAAATGATAATATAATCTTAAAAAAATATTTTATTGATGAAAGTAATAGTTTTAGGTTCTGGTGTTATTGGCGTTACAACTGCTTATTTTTTAGCTCGCGATGGTCATCAAGTCACTGTTTTAGAAAGAAATAACTCTTCAGCTCTGGCTTGCTCTTACGCTAATGGCGGACAATTAAGCTATTCTCATGTTGAGCCTTGGGCTTCAAAATCATCTCTATATTCAATAATTAAGGCAAAATTTTCTTTATCTTCATTTTTTGCGATTTCTAATATTTTTGATGCTGAATTTTTAAAATGGTTTTTGGAATTTATAAAAAATTCTGCTGATAAAAAAAATCAAGAAAATAGCAAGAAGCTATTTACTCTTGGCAGATACAGTAAAAAAGCTTTGGCTAACATTTTAAAAGAAGAGAGTGATTTAGAGTTTAGTTATAAATCTGAAGGAATTTTGCATTTTTTTAGAACTGAAAAAACTTTTGAAGCGGCAATAAAGCAAGCTGAATTTCACAGCTCTTTTGGATGTAAGACACAAATTTTAACTAAAGAGGAATGCGTTAAAAAAGAGCCAACATTGGTAAAACTTTATGATGAAAAAAAACTAGCTGGTGGAATTTTCTATGAGGCAGATGCCAGCGGTGATAGCTTTTTATTCGTTAAATCTTTGGAAAAAATATGTCGTGAAAAATATGGCGTAGTTTTTGAATATGACACTGAGATTAGAAATATTTTAACCAACTATAAAAAAATTACTGGTATTTATACCAATAAAGGGGTTTTGGTGGCTGATAAATATGTTTCAGCTATGGGGGCTTTCAGCAATAAAATTTTAAAAGGAATTGGCATTCATTCAAAAATTTATCCATTGAGAGGATATAGTCTTTCAATTGCTGCCGATCAAGAATTTATTGCGCCAAATTTAGCTTTAACTGACTCTGAAAATAAAGTGGTTTATAGTAGAATAGGTAATATTTTTAGAGCGGCAGGAACTGTTGAAATTTGTGGCTCTAAAGCTAAGAAAAATAAAAAATTACTTAGATTTTTAACGGAAAATATTAAAGCAAGCTTTTGTGATTTTGGAAATTTAAATAAGGTTTTGGTTTGGTCTGGTTTTAGACCTTTTAGACCAAATTCAATTCCGTTAGTTTGTCAGGTAAAAAAATATCAAAACTTTTTTATAAATTCTGGACATGGATCATTGGGGTGGACTTTATCAGCTGGTTCTGCAAAGATTATTGCAGATTTAGTTGTGGATAAAAAAAATGCAGAA
>CAMDRL010000022.1 GCA_945906835.1 Rickettsia typhi | reverse complement strand
GGAAATTTTTGATTAAGATGAGGAATGAATGTAAGAGTTTTATAAACGCCAAATTTAGGCTTAATAATATGGGGTTTAGCTATTAAATTTGCAGTTGGAAAACCCAGCTTTCTGGCTAATTTTCTACCCTCATTAACAATTCCAGTAATCGTAAAATTTCTTCCTAAAAACTGATTTGATTCAACAACTTTTCCTTCTTTAAGAAGTTTTCTAATAAAGCTAGAAGAGTAAATTTCTTGTGATTTTTTTAATGCTGAAATTTCCATCAAATCAAATCTTCTGGCAGAATCAAAATTTTTTGATTCTTTTTCTAAAAGTGAAAAATTACCTTCACGATTTTTACCAAAAATAAAATCATAACCAATAACAAGGCTTTTAACATTTAGAGATTTTACTAAAATTTTCTGAATAAAATCATAAGCTTCAACATTCGCCAAATTTTGGTTGAATGGCAAAATAATAATATAATCAATTTGTTGTTCTTTGAAAGTTTTTAATTTTTGAGCAAGGCTATTAATTCTAAAGTCTTTTGACCTATCTGACCGAAACAATGTAACGGGATGTGGCTCGAAAGTTAAAATTGCCGAAGAAATATTTTTTTCTTTGGCAATTTTTTTTATTTCATTGATTATCGCCATATGACCTAAATGCATGCCATCAAAATTGCCAATTGTTAAAACAAGTTGAGGCAGGGCGTTTTTGATTTTATTTAGGTTGCGAATTATTTGCATTTAGTGAGTTTGTAAATTTTTTATTTTATAGTTTTAACCCTTTTAATCTACCACCCCTAACCCCTCCTTATCAAGGAGGAGAATTAAAACCGAACTCGCAGCAAAGTCCCCTCCTTGATAAAGAGGGGAATGCTTTTAGTACCCCTCCTTGATAAGAAGGGGAATGCTTTTAGTACCCCTCCTTGATAAGGAGGGGCTAGGGGCGGTAGATTAAAGCGTTTTGTCTTTGTTAAGGCGTTGCCAATCACACGCTCATAGCAACAATTAACAACCATATTTAACAATAATGAAATTTTTTTTGCGAAGTTTTTTTATATTTTTCTTAGCCATTCATTCGGCCAATGCCTATGAATCCTATAAACACGGCATTTCAACATTTGGCGATTTAAAATATCCTAAAAACTTTCAACATTTCAACTATGTAAATCCTAATGCACCAAAAAATGGTTCAGTAAAATTTGGCGCCGAAGGAACATTTAATAACCTCAACTCCTTCATTTTAAAAGGCATTAATGCCTCTGGTTTATCATATCTTTATGATAGTTTAATGGAAGGATCAGAAGATGAAATTTCCTCAACTTATGGCTTAATTGCAGAAAGTGTTAAATTGGCATCAAACAAATCCTCAATCAGCTTTAAACTTAGAAAAATTGCCCGTTGGCACGATGGCAAACCAATCACCGTCGATGATGTGGTTTTTACTTTCAATAAATTAATTTCCGATGGTCATCCATCTTATAAAATGATTTATCGCGATGTGAAGGAAGTTAAAAAAATTAACGATTATGAAGTAAAATTTATTTTCAGAACTAATCAAAACCGCGATTTGCCTTTGTTAGTCGCTTCAATGAAAATTCTACCAAAACATTTTTTTGACAAAGTTGATTTTACTAAAACCACTCTTGAAGCTCCGCTTGGCTCGGGCCCTTATAAAATCAAAGAAATAAATGTTGGCAAATCAATTTCTTATGAAAGAGATAAAAATTATTGGGCGAAAGATCTGCCAGTAAATAAAGGTCGCTACAATTTTGATAAAATCACTTACGATTATTACCGCGATAACAATGTTCTGGTTGAGGCTTTTAAGGCTGGTAAATATGATTTGCGTCAAGAAAATGTAGCTCGTAATTGGGCAAATAGTTATAATATTGATGCTATAAAAAATGGCGAAATTCTTAAAAAAGAAATTCCCCATAGCCTTCCAACTGGGGCTCAAGCTTTCGTTATTAACTTACGCAAAGAAAAATTCCAAAATTTAGAATTACGCAAGGCTTTAACTTACGCCTTTGATTTTGAATGGTTAAAAGATCATATTTTTTACAAATCTTACAAACGCACTAATAGTTATTTTTCTAACTCTGACTTTGGTTATAAAAATTTCATAATGCCCCAATCAAATTTGCTGGCAAATGGCGACGGCTTTAATCGCAATAACTTAATTAAAGCCAAAGAAATTCTTGATAAAGCTGGTTATAAAATTTATCAGGGAAAGTTAATTGATCCAAAAACCGGCATGGCTTTAAAAATTGAATTTCTTATTGATAGCGAGGCTTTTCAAATGATTATTGCGCCTTTCATTAAAAATTTGGCCAAACTGGGAATTGAAGCGAAAATGCGCTTTATTGAGGAAAATCAATATCAAACCAGAGTTAATAATTTTGATTACGATGTTATTGTGGCGGTTTTTGGACAAGGATTAATTCCAGGAAATGAGCTATTTTCTTATTGGCATTCCTCACAAAAAGACATTAAGGGTGGTCAAAATGTTTCTGGTCTTGATAATAAAGAAATTGATAAATTAGTTGAAAAAATTGCCAAAGCAAAAACCAAGGAAGAATCTTTAAAGCTTTGTTATGAGTTCGATAAAAAAATGTTAGAAAATTATTACACAATTTTACAATGGCATAATAACAGCTACAGAATTCTATATCGTAATATTTTTGATATGCCAAAAGTTACGCCGAAATACTCGCTGGCGATTGATAGCTGGTGGGTAAAATAATAATAAATTTATCACCTCATCCCTATCCTACATTGTCATTCCCGAGAAAGCCGGAATCCAGTTGCTTACTTAAGTTTTCTGGATTCCCACCTTCGCAGGAATGACAAGAATATAGGGTGGATAGTAAGAAAAATACAAACTTATGACCTTCAACATCCCAGAATTCACAGTCACAGAATTCTCCCGCTCCATTAAAAGAGTAGTAGAAGATGCCTTCGGTTATGTCAGAATCAAAGGCGAAATCACTGGCTTTAAAAAAGCCTCTTCAGGTCATCTTTATTTCTCTCTTAAAGATGAAGATGCAACACTTTCAGCCGTGTGCTTTAGAAATATGGCAAGCCTAATTAACTTTGAAATGGCTGATGGCTTACAAATCACGGCTTCTGGCCGCGTTACAACTTTTGAAGGTCGATCAAATTATCAAATCATTGTTGAGAAGGTAGAAATATCAGGCATTGGTGCTGTTTTAGAAATGATCGAAAAAAGAAGGCAAAAATTAATCGCTGAAGGTTTATTTGATGAAATTCACAAAAAACCATTACCATTTTTCCCTAAAATTATTGGCGTAATCACTTCTGAAACTGGCGCGGTATTACAAGATATCAAACATCGCATAGAAGCCCGCTGCCCAACTAAAATCCAGCTTTATCCAACATTAGTTCAGGGAGAAAAAGCCGTTATTGAAATTATTGAGGCCATTAAATTTTTTAATAAATTAAAGAGCAGCGAAAAACCAGATGTTCTAATTATAGCGCGCGGTGGTGGTTCTTTTGAAGACTTATTACCATTTAATGATGAGAATTTAGTAAGAGCAGTTTTTGCTTCAGAAATTCCAATTATTTCCGCAATTGGACATGAAACCGATACTTCCTTAATTGATTATGTCTCAGATTTACGCGCACCAACTCCTACGGCAGCAGCAGAATTGGCAACTCCAATTCTAAGTGATTTAAAAAATCAGCTAAATTTTTTACATGAAAAGTTGAATTTTTTACCACAAAATATTTTAGCAGAAAGATTTCAACATATAAAAAATTTACAAAGATACATCGCTGATCCAGCCAATCTATTGCAGCAAATAAAAGAAAAATTCATCTCTTTGGAAAAAAGATTTTCTGCTTCTTGTTCAAATTTTTTTGAAAATAAATTACATAAATTAGCTAAAATTCAATTTTCTAGCGATGGTATTTTGAATAAAATAAATATCTTTGAACAAAAAAACAAATATCTATTTAAGTCTCTAGAATTAAGGCTTAACAATGATTTAAAAGAGAAAAAAACTAATTTAGAAAATTTAAATAAACTTTTAAAAGCTCATCACTATAACGAGATTTTAAAGCGAGGTTTTTCTTTAATAAAAAATGAAAAAGGCGAAATAATTTCTTCACTTTCACAAATTCAAACAAAACAAAAAATCATCACTGAAGTTTGCGATGGAGAATTTTCTTCTTATGTTCTGGAGATTGATAATAAAGCTTCCAAACCAGAAATAAAAAAAGAGAATATTGAAGCAATTCAACCAAAACTTATTTGATTAGAAAAATATATCAAAAAAAGCTCTAAATAAAATTCAAGAGATCCTCGAATCCTGTGGATTTAAGGATGACAAGATTTATATTTAAAAAAATATGCCAATAAAAACTCCTAAATTTTGGGTTAAAAGGAATATCATTTCTTTTGCTTTATTACCTCTAAGTTTCATCTATTTTCTAGCCATGCTCTTAGATAGATATTCCAAAAAATCTCAAAAAATTTCCAAACCAGTAATTTGTATCGGAAACTTTATAGCGGGTGGTTCTGGAAAAACTCCCACCGCCATTGCTATCGGTAAAATTGTGCAAGAATCTTTTGCAGAATGTAAATTTGCTTATTTAAGCAGCGGTTACAAAGGTAAGGGAGCTGATTTTATTTCTCTTCGAGAAGAAAATTATGAGGCAAAAAATGTTGGCGATGAGCCATTGCTTCTAAATGAAATAGCACCAACTTTTATATCAAAAAATCGTTTATTCGGGGCTAAACAAATTGATAAAATCAATGAAATAAAAGCGGTTATTCTTGATGATGGAATGCAAAATAAAATTCTACATCAAGATTTGGTAATTGCAGTTGTTGATGGTAAAATTGCTTTTGGAAATGAATTTCTAATTCCAGCTGGCCCAATGAGACAGCCACTTAATATGGCTCTTAAAACAGTGGATTTTGTAGTTATAATTGGTGAAACAGAAGAAAAAGTTATAAAAAAATTATCTGATAAAAAAATCACAAAAGCTAAAATTGTTGCAACAAATTTAGAAAAATTTTCTGGTCAAAAATTAATAGCATTTTGCGGACTGGCTTATCCTGAAAAATTCTTTTCTTTTCTTGAAAATAATGGACTTGAAATAATAAATAAAAAATCTTTTTCAGATCATTATTTTTATCAAAATCAAGATCTTGAAAAACTATGTGAAATGTCTAAAAATAAAGGTGCAAAATTAGTTACAACTAAAAAAGACTGGATAAAATTCCCTAATTTTTTCCAAAAAGAGATAGATTATTTAGATATTAATTTAGAATTTTTGGATAAAGAATTTATTAAGAATGAATTAAAGAAGGTTATACATTAAATAAACTTAATGGTACAAAAATCAAAAACAAAAACATGAACAAAAAAGACTCCCTAAAACAACTAATTAAAAACACGCGCTACTTCCTAGAATCCCTAATAGTAAAGTTCGGCCTCTGGTTTTTCTATGTCATTGGTGTAAAAAAAGCCTCCAACATTGCAGCAAAAATCACAATTTTCATCGGCAAAAAAATCTCAGTTCACAAACTTGCTTACAAAAACTTAACTAATGCTTTACCAAATTTATCTGAAACTGAAAAAGAAATAATCCTCAACAACATGTGGGATAACCTAGGGCGTGTCATAGCGGAATATCCTCATGTTGCACATTATCCACTTGAAAGACTAAATGAAATTATAGAATTTTCGGATGAGATGATAGAAAATATAGTAACATTAAAAAAAACAGGGAAGGGTGGTATAATATTTTCTGGACATATTGGCAATTGGGAAATTGGTCCAAAAGTTTTTGCAAAATTTGGTCTTACAGTTCACACGGTTTATCGCCCGCTAAATAACCCTTATGTTGAAAAAATGACCGCGGCAATTCGTGATATGAACATGATCACTAAAAGCACTCAAGGTAATCGTCGCATTGTTGAAGTGATAAAATCTGGTGGCTTTATTTTAATTATGGCTGATCAAAAAATTAGTGAAGGTGAGCCAGTAAATTTTTTTCACGACACTGCAATTACCACCACCTCAATTGCCAAAATTGCTTTAAAATATGGCGTTCCTGTAGTTCCAGCTAGAGCCGTCAGATTAGGAAAAGATTTTAAATTCTTAGTTGAAACTGATAAGCCATTGGAAATTCAAAGAAGCGATAATCTTAATAATGATGTTCTTAGTTTAACTCTTGAAATAAATCGCAAACTTGAGAAATGGATAAGAGAATATCCAGCACAATGGTTTTGGGTTCACAATCGTTGGAAGAAATAAAATTACACTAACCGTCGGTTGAGCGTAGTCGAAACCAACGGTTAAAGAAATAATTTGATTGTAACTTTAATTTCGTTATAGTTATCTGGTCTCAGCTTCTTTATTTAAAACAGCACAGTACGCAATATTTAATTCAAAAAAATTACAAATATGAAATCACTTAAAAAATTTATCATTTTAGCATTGATCCCCTTTGCAGCTTCATGCGCTTTTCTTAATGAGAGAACCGTTGAAATAGGAATAAATAGCAACCCATCTGGAGCGGACATTATTATTGAAGGTAAAAACTACGGAAAAACCCCAGCAGTACTTAAAATTGAACCAAAAGCTTACACTGTAAATTTGGTTAAAGAGGGATATGGATCAACAAACTTTAAAACTGAAATTTGGTGGGGAACCGTCAGAACTGATGTCAACGGAACTAGAACAGGAGATGGCAATAGATGTTTCTTAGATATGATGACCGTTGTGTTCTCTTTCAACGCTTACAATGCAGCTAAATGTGGCGACTTTAAACAAAAACAATATTCAATAACAATTCCACAAACTGCGAATTCAAGCCGTTAATTGTTTAGATTACTAAAAAAATGGAGCGAATATTTTATTCTATCGCTCCACTTTTTATGGTAAAAATTTTATCAGATTTCTGCGCTAAATCTAAATTATGGGTCACCACTAAACAGCCAATTTCATAAGTCTTAACTAATCTCTGCAAAATTTCAAAAACCTTCGCTGCTATTCCTGCATCCAAATTTCCCGTAGGTTCATCAGCTAGAATCAAAGATGGTCTAGAAATCAAAGCTCTGGCAATTGCCACTCTTTGTTGTTGTCCACCAGATAATTGTGATGGCTTATGATCAAATCTATCTTCCAACTCAACTTCTTCTAAAATTTTTTTCGCCGCCGCAAAAGCTTCATCTTTATTCTTACCTTGTATCAAAAGCGGCAAAGCAGCATTTTCCAAAGCTGAAAATTCTGGTAATAAGTGATGAGATTGATAAACGAAACCTATATGATTTTTTCTGATTTTAGTTCTTACTTCGTCATCAGCTTTTGAAGCATCAATTCCATTAATCAAAATTTTTCCAGAGTTTGGAGTATCTAACAATCCAGCAATCTGTAAAATAGTAGTTTTTCCAGATCCAGAAGGACCAATTAAAGACGCCATTTGACCTTTTTTTATTTTAAGATTTGCGCCTTTTAAAACTTCAATTTTTTGATTGGCTTGAGAAAAACTTTTTTTGATATTTTCTAATTCAAGAACTGCCTGCATTTCTAATAAATATAAACTTTTGATGTTTTGGACAATAAAAAAAGTGACCTTGTAAAAAAGTCACCTCTAGACACTGTTAGCTAATTATTTTTAGCGCAGATTTTGACATGTTTTTAGCGTTTTATTGACAAAATTATGATAAATATTTGGATATATTTTAAATAATTTTGTCAAAAAATAAGCAAAAACAGGACTAAATATGGAATAAAAATAATTAGCTAACAGTGTCTAATATTATAATTCTAACCTCTTGCTCTTTTCTTTTTAGGCTTTTCATCTTCATCATCACACATCTCATCATCATCTTCCTCTTCCTCTTCTTCTCCTTCAGAATCTTCCTCATCATAGTTAAATTCATCAAACTCATCTTTCTGCGTGATTTTACCTTCAATTCCTAATTTATCTTTTGCTGTCGAAATAACTTTGTCTTTAGCTTCTTCAAAATTACATCCATAAGCCACAGAATATTCTGCAGCCAATCTGTGAACCGCTGTTTCATAAATTATTCTTTCGCTGTAAGATCTTTCGCCATCTTCAATGTCGCGAGTTAAATCTCTTAACACCTCAGCTAAAAGCATAATGTCGCCAGAATTAATTTTTGTTTCATATTCTTGAGCGCGTCTGCTCCACATGCCTTTTAATTTTTTAATACCACTTCTTAATGTTGAAAACACTTCATCCATTTCAGCCTTTGAAGCTAAATGTCTTAAGCCAATTTTTTCAGCACTATTAGTTGGAATTTTAATGGTTAATTTTTCTTTTTCGAAATACATCAAATAACAATTAAAATCCTGACCAAGAATAGAAGTTTTTTCTATATCAACAATTTTTCCCACACCATGAGACGGATAAACCGCATAATCTCCAGTTCTAAAAACTATTTTAGTGCGAGACTCTAAAAGTTTTTTTGTGAAAATAACATTTTTCTGAGAATCAGTTTTTTTCTCAATAACTTCATTTTTCTTAGCATCAACTTTATCAGAAGATTTTTTATCATTAGCTTTTTCTTTCTTACCTTTGGCAATAATTTTTGCTGATGTTTTGGCACTAGACTCTTTTACCTTAAGGCTTTTTAAAGCCGCTTTTTTAGTAAGCTTTTTAGGAGATTTTTTAACAATCTTTTTAACTTTAGTTACAACTTTTTTTTCTATTTTCTTAGATTTTACTAGAGCCTTCTTCGCAACCTGTTTTGCAGCCTTAGTTGCACTTTTTTTCATTATCTTTGCAGTTGGCTTGGTCTTAGCTTTTGTTTTAACTAAAGTTTTAGATGCCTTTTTAGGAGCTGGTTTTTTTGTCAATTTTTTGACTTCAACTTTACCAGTCTTAGCTTTTGCCTTAATTTTATTCTTAGATTTTTTTATAGACATAGATTATCAATTTTGATTAAATGCTTTTAACTAACTTTTTTGATTGTTGATAGCCTAGAATTCAGCTTTGCTGAAAAGAATATGGAAGTTAATCCAATATTATAATTTATTACGGCTTTAAATCAAAAAAATAAGCGGGAGGCGTACCCTAGCAAATTTTTTAAACAGTAGCAAGAAAAATTTAAAAAAATATTCTAATTTAAAAAAGATAGGGTTAACATAAGCTCTATCCTATTTATTACTAGTTAGCTAAATAGCCTTATTTATCATAGCTGCGAAGGTGCCTTAGAAATTTAAATAAAAAACTCTTTTGAAAGACAAATTTAAAAAGATAGACAATGTAAAGCCTCTAACATTGCTTAACCATATCCTAGAACATAGACTGTTCAAGCCCGTTGCTATTTCTATTATAGTTACCTTTATTCTTATTAATAGCCTTACTGTTACTTATAAAATTACTTCTAGCTACAGAGAATCTGCAGAAATTAAAAATAAACTTACGCCAATAAAAATTAATATCTCAGAATCTGGTTTTGATATGGATGAAGAGCAGGTTATCGACTATCAGGTAAAATCTGGCGATACGCTTTTAAGGATTCTATTAGATTTAGGAGTTGTTGAAAGCGATGTACTTGCCATTTTAAAAGAGATGACCAAGGTTTATAATCCAAAATTAATCTCTAATAAAGATGTAATAACCATAAATCACAAAATAAAAGTTGGCTACAGTCCTAAAAATGAAGGATCTGAGGATAATATCGACAGGGAAGTAATTATTAACAGCCTTTCTATTTTTCCATCAGTTGAAAAACAAATCACAATATTGCGCGATAGCAATGGTTCATATAAAGCCAAAGAAACAGTTCTTAAGGTAACTAAATCAATCTCTCGATATTATGGCACTCTAAATAATGGCTTATATGTTGATGGTGTCCGCTCTGGAATCTCTCCTACTGCGATGATGAATATGATTAATCTTTATAGCTATGATGTTGACTTTCAACGCGATGTTAAAGATGGCGATAAATTCGAAATATTAGTTGAAAGCTTTTACACAGAAGATGGCAAGAAGGTTAGAGATGGAGATATATTATTCTCTTCTCTTGTTTTACAAAAAAGACCCATCGACATTTATTTACACATGGTTGATGGCAGAAAAGAATATTTCGATTCTAAAGGTAACAGTACTCGTAAATCTTTACTTAGAACTCCAATCAATGGCGCACGCGTTTCATCATCTTTTGGCATGAGAAGACATCCAGTTTTGGGATATTCAAAAATGCATAAAGGAATTGACTTTGCCGCAGCCTCTGGAACTCCAATTTTAGCAGCTGGAAGTGGCACAATAACTTATTACTCACCAAAAGGTGGATATGGAAATTTTGTCCAAATCAAACATACTCCCGAATATTCCACCGCTTATGGTCATGCCAGTAGATTTGTAAAAAAGTTAAAAGTTGGCTCTAAAGTAAAGCAGGGTGATGTGGTGGCTTATGTGGGAAGTACTGGACGCTCAACTGGCCCTCATCTTCATTTTGAATTAATGTTTAAAGGTCAGGCAGTAAATCCATCAAAAGTTAAAGCAACTTCGGGTTTAAGGCTTACTGGCAAAGCTTTAAAAGGTTTTGAAGAAGTTAAAAACAGAATAGATAAATATCGTAAAAACATCCCTAATCAGTTTAAAGCTCAATGAAAATTATAAATATTCTTTTTAATCACAAAAAATCTAAAAGTGATAATCATATTTTAGGTGTTGAAAGATGTTTTATTGATTACGCCAAACACTTAATTCTAAACGCTCATCAAGTTGTTTCGGTTACTAAAACTGGCATGGTTTTTAAAGAAGATGTTAAAAAAACTGGATCAGAATTTTTAGAACTTCCAGCCTTTGGACAAGGCGATATTTTATCTATTTTACGCCTATCTTTTCTATTTTTTAGATTCAAACCAGATGCAATTATTTGTCATTCTGGTAGAGCCATGTTTTTTGCTCGCGCTGCCCGACTCATCTTCTTTATCAAAGCTCCAATAATTGCAATTGACCACGGAATAAATCCAAAAAAATTTCTAAAAGCTGATTATGTTTTAACTGTAAATTCTTATTTCAGTAAAGAATTAGTGAAGGCTGGCAAAGATCCTAAAACCGCTTTGGTAATTCCAAATATGATGGAAGTTCCAGAAAATTTTATGGCGCCAATAAAGCCAGCATTTCGTAAGCCAGTTAAAATTGGCTCTCTGGGACGCATTTATCCAGAAAAATATTTCGACAAAATGGTTAAAGCCATCGCAATTCTGCGCGATCGAGGCATTGATTGCGAATATGTAATTGGCGGAGTAGGAACGGAAGAGTTTACTTTAAACAACTTAGCAAAAACCTTACAAATTGAAGATAAATTTAAAATTCTTGGCTGGACTTCGAATAAAAATAACTTTTTTGATTCCATCGATATTTTTGTTTTACCATCTTTGGGAGAAACTTTTGGTATAGTTTTGCTGGAGGCTATGCTATACAACACACCAATTGTAACCAGCAATAGCTGGGGTCCAGATGAAATTATTGAAGATGGCGTTGATGGATTAAAAGTATCAAAAGATGACGCGGAAAAAATGCCAGAACTTCTTGCTAATGCAATTGAAAGATTAGTAAAAGATGAAGAATTCGCTAAACAACTTGCCACAAAAGCCAATAAAAAATTCTTTTCCACTTATTCTTCTGATATAGTTGGAAAAAAATTGAGTGGAATTATTGAAGAAATTGTAAAGCAAGAAAAAAATTAATCACATCTTTTGTCTTTCTTGCGCAGGCGGGAATCCAGTTTTTTAGTGATAATTTTTTAAAAGTAACAAACTTTAGTTATTAGAATGAAAAATATCATCTCTTCTGAATATAAAACAATCTTACACTCAAAACGCGCTAATATTTTCTATTTGGAAAAATGTCGAGTGATGGTAAAAGATGGCAGAGTTGTTTATTTAACTGAAGAGAAAGATAGTAATAATTACTGGAATATTCCAATAGCCAATACAACTGTAATTCTTTTAGGAATTGGCACTTCAATCACCCAATCCGCAGTTAGAATGTTAGCTTCTGCTTCCGTGTTAATCGGTTTCAGCGGTAATGGCGGAACTCCGCTAATTTCTGGCAATGAAGTTGAATGGCTTTCACCGCAAAGTGAATATCGCCCAACTGAATATATGCAAGGTTGGATGAGTTTCTGGTTTGATGAAAATAAAAGGCTTCAAGTGGCAAAATCATTTCAACAAGCGCGAATCAATTATTTAAAAACCGTTTGGGAGAAAGATCGTGATCTAAAAGCTGAGAACTTTTTTATTGATGATCAAAAAGTGAGCTTTGCTTTACAAAGTCATTTTGAGCAAATTCAATTCGCCGGAAAAGCTGGAGATCTTTTACAAAGAGAAGCTTTGCTAACAAAGCAACTTTATCACTACGCATCTAAAACTACTCAGTTAGAAGATTTTGTTCGTGAGCGCGAAGCTTCCGATTTAGCAAATAGCTTTTTAAATCACGGAAATTATTTAGCTTATGGCTTAGCAGCCACAACACTTTGGGTTCTTGGAATTCCTCACAGCTTTGCCGTTATGCACGGAAAAACCCGTCGTGGCGCATTGGTGTTTGATGTTGCAGATTTAATCAAAGATGCAATTATTTTACCTTGGGCCTTCATCGGCGCCAAAGAAAAAATGAGCGAACAAGAATTTCGCCAACAATGTTTACAAAAATTTACCGAACA
>CAMDRL010000021.1 GCA_945906835.1 Rickettsia typhi | reverse complement strand
TATTAGCTATCTGTTCATGACTTTCCTTGTTCTCTTTAACCTTATTAATAATCCTAATCCTTAAATCTTCGCTATAAGCTTTTACCATAATTTTCTCCAAAAAATTATGATTAGAGATGATTGGAGTTAAATATCAATAGATAGTTTATCTGGTATAGGTTAAATTAAGAATTGTAAATTGTAGTTTTTAATATGTATAGTTAAATTTGATAATTGTTATTATTAGTTATTGGAACGCTGATAGTTTTATCGCTGTCGAAAGCTTGAACAAGCTCAACTTGCAACGCAAAAAACGAGCCAGCTATAAAAGCTAAAATTATTCTAAATTTAATCTGAAAAATGCGAAGTTTGTAGGGTTTAATTATTTATTTGTAATAACGCCAATTTGTCTCCAAATTATTCAAGTTACATTAGCGGGAAAAATGATTATTAAAAATATCAGCTATTGAAATATTTTTATTCTTTTTAAGATAATCGCATCAAATATAATATGACTGATGGCTCTTTATTTAAAAGCCTTGGGAATCTTTCTTATTAAAAAAGAGGTCTTTCGGCCTCTTTTTTAAACTATTAGCATTTTATGCTTTGTCTTCGCCGTCCATAACATCCTCAGTAACAGACTTTTCCTGATTAGCAATTCTTCTGTATTTACTAGCTAAAAGACCAGTACCAGCAGGAATCAAACGACCCACAATGATATTTTCTTTTAAGCCTTTCAAATCATCGAATTTACCTTGAACTGAAGAGTCAGTTAAAACTCTAGTAGTTTCTTGGAATGAAGCCGAAGAAATGAATGATTTAGTCTGTAAAGACGCTTTAGTAATACCAAGCAACACAGATTGACACTGCGCAGGCTTCATATTGTTAGCTATTGTCTTAACATTAATTTCTTCAAATACATCGCGGTCAACATATTCGCCAGCAAGAAGAGTAGTTTCTCCAGAGTTGGTAACTTCAACTCTTTTCAACATCATATTTAAAATTACTTCAATATGTTTGTCGTCAATTTTTACACCTTGCATACGATAAACTTTTTGTACCTCATTAACCATATAGTTAGTGAAAGCTTGCATACCAAGAATACGCAAAATGTCATGAGGAACTGGGTTTCCATCAACTAACACATCGCCTCTTTTAACAAAATCACCTTCGCCAACAAATAAATGTTTGGTTTTAATGAAGGCATATTCGATTGGCTCTTTTGAAGCATCTTCAGGTCTAATGATGATCCGGCGTTTAGTTTTGTAATCTTTACCAAACTCAACTCTACCATCAATATCACTCATTAAAGAAGCATTCTTTGGTTTACGAGCTTCAAATAATTCAGCAACTCTTGGAAGGCCACCAGTAATATCACGAGTTTTGGAAGATTCTTTTGGAATTCTGGCAATAATATCACCAGCTTTAATTTCGTCTCCGTTAAGAACGCTAATAATGGTATTTATTGAAAGAGGATATTCTTTCAAAATACTATCTTTAGAGCCTACAACAGAAAGTCTTGGTTTTAAATCTTGTTTACTATACTGCTTCCAATCGATGATGATTTTTGTTGAAACACCAGTAGATTCTTCGATTTTTTCACGCAAAGAAACATTTTCTGTTAAATCATTGTATTTCACCACACCGTTTGCTTCAGCAACAACTGGAATGTTGTAAGGATCCCATTCAGCTAAGTGATCTCCTTTCTTAACTGTTTCACCATTTTTACGCAAAATAGTTGATCCATAAGGAAGTTTGTAACTATGAATTTCAACTTGGTTTTCATCAAGCAAGGCAACTTCAGAGTTTCTAGTAATAGCAATAATTTTGCCATCACGGTTAGTAATTGTTCCTTTGTCAAGAATTCTTACCACACCATCAGTAACTGCAGGAATTGAAGATTGTTCAGCACCTCTTTGAGCCGCACCACCAATGTGGAAAGTTCTCATTGTAAGTTGAGTTCCTGGTTCGCCAATTGATTGAGCCGCAACTACACCAATTGCTTCACCAATACTAACAATATTACCAGTTGATAAATCACGACCATAACATTTAACGCAAACACCATTCTTGGTTTTGCAAGTTAGAACAGATCTAGATTTAACTACCTTTACTCCAGCTTTATCAATTGCTTCAGACATAGCTTCATCAATCATGATGCCAGCCTTAACTACCACTTTTTTACCATCTGGAGTTTTGATATCTTCAATGGCAACACGACCCAAAACTTGCTCAGCAAGAGAAGTAACTGTTCTACCATCATCAACAATTGACTCAATGATAATACCTTCTTTAGTGCCGCAATCTTCTTCAACAACGATACAATCTTGAGAAACATCCACCAATCTTCTGGTTAGATAACCAGAGTTAGCTGTTTTCAAAGCTGTGTCTGCCAAACCTTTTCTTGCACCGTGAGCAGAGATGAAGTATTCTAAAACGCTCAAACCCTCTTTAAAGTTAGAAACAATTGGAGTTTCAATAATTTCGCCCGATGGCTTCGCCATCAAACCGCGCATGCCAGCAACCTGTTTGATTTGACTTTCAGAGCCTCTAGCACCAGAATCAGCCATCATAAAGATTGAGTTGGCTTGAACTGGGTTAGTGAAGCTTGAAATAGATTTCATCATCGCTTTAGAAATCTTATCAGTACAGTGAGTCCATTCGTCAATAACCTTGTTATATCTTTCACCAGCAGTAATCAAGCCTTCGCGATATTGTTTTTCAAGTTTCTTAACTTTTTCGATAGATTCTGCAATATTTTTTTGTTTAGTTTCAGGAATGATCATGTCATCTTTGCCAATTGAAATACCAGCCTGACAAGCATTTTTAAAACCAAGAGCCATGATACGATCACAGAACATTACAGTTTCTTTTTGTCCACAATTTCTATAAACTGTATCGATAAGATTAGTAACAGCTTTTTTAGTCATGATTCTATTCACAATTCCCAAATCATTTTTCATAGCGCTTGGAAGATCGTTGTAAAGCATCACTCTACCTGCAGTTGTTTCAACTTTTTGGAAAGATCTTTCGCCATCAGAATCTTTAATTGCAAAGCGATAAAGAATTTTATCATGCAAAGAAATAGTAGCATTATTTAAAGCATGCTCTAATTCAAAAATATCAGCTATTGGTTTAGCTTTAACTGCATCATTAGTGAAATCTTTACCTTCCATAGTGATGTAATAAAGACCTAAAATAATGTCTTGAGAAGGCACAATAATTGGCTTACCGTTTGCAGGGCTTAGGATGTTATTTGTAGACATCATTAAAACGCGAGTTTCAACTTGCGCTTCAATTGAAAGAGGTACATGCACAGCCATTTGGTCGCCATCAAAGTCAGCGTTGAAAGCGGCACAAACTAGAGGGTGAAGTTGAATTGCTTTACCTTCCGTTAGAATTGGTTCAAAAGCTTGAATACCAAGTCTGTGAAGAGTTGGAGCGCGGTTTAGAAGAACCGGATGTTCTTTAATAACTTCATCCAAAATATCCCAAACTTCAGATCTTTCAGCTTCAACCATTTTTTTAGAAACTTTGATTGAAGGAGATTTTCCATAAAGTTCTAATTTTGAATAGATGAAGGGTTTGAATAATTCCAAAGCCATTTTTTTTGGCAACCCACATTGATGAAGTTTCAATTCAGGACCAACTACAATTACTGAACGACCAGAATAATCCACACGTTTACCAAGCAAGTTTTGACGGAAACGACCTTGTTTACCTTTAAGCATGTCGCTCAAAGATTTGAATGGTTTTTTGTTAGAGTTTTTAACTACAGCACCGCTTCTGCCATTATCTAAAAGGGCATCAACCGATTCTTGCAACATCCTTTTTTCGTTTTTGATGATGATTTCAGGCGCGCCTAGTTCCATCAATCTTTTCAAGCGGTTGTTACGGTTGATTACGCGACGATAAAGTTCATTCAAATCTGAAGTAGCAAAACGACCACCATCAAGCATTACCAAAGGACGAATATCAGGTGGAATAACTGGTAGCACGCTCATGATCATCCAAGCTGGGCTATTTCCAGAATCAATGAATTGTTCAATTAATTTTAATCTTTTGATAATTTTTTCTTTTTTTAATTCAGAAGTTTGAATTGCTAAATCTTCACGCAATTCTTTTTGAATTTTCTTTAATTTAAGACCAGCCAATACTTTTTGAATCGCTTCAGCGCCCATTTCAGCAACAAAGCTGCCATGACCATGCTCTTCTTGATATCTGGCATATTCATCTTCGCTTAAAATAATGCCATCTTTCAAAGGAGACATTAGACCATCAGTTACTATGTAAGATTCAAAATAAATAACTTTTTCAACTGATTTAAGAGTAAGTCCAAGAATTGTGCTGATACGAGATGGCAATGATTTCAAAAACCAAATGTGAGCAATTGGAGCTGCAAGTTCAATGTGACCCATTCTTTCGCGACGAACTTTTGAAGAAGTAACTTCCACACCGCATTTTTCGCAAACAATGCCTTTATATTTAATTCTTTTATATTTACCGCAAAGACATTCATAATCTTTGATTGGACCAAAGATACGAGCGCAAAATAAACCATCTCTTTCAGGTTTAAAAGTACGGTAATTGATAGTTTCTGGCTTAGTAACTTCGCCAAATGACCATGATCTGATTTTTTCAGGATCAGCGATAGAAATTTTAATTGCGTTAAAATCTAAAAGATCAACTGCGCTATTAGAAGTTAAACTTAAAAGACCGTGAGAAGAGGTTCCTGCTAGTGACATGATTTATTTATTTTATTTTTAAAATCAGAATTCTTTTGTTACATTTTACCCCCCAACCCATCCTTTTTAAAATAGGGTATTTATACTAAACTCGGTCAAATCCCCCTCCTTGATAAGGAGGGGTTAGGGGAGGTAGACCGCTCTAAATATTATTTATTTTTCTACCAACTCAATATTCAAACCAAGTGAGCGCACTTCTTTAATCATTACATTGAAAGATTCAGGTATACCGCAATTAAAATTTTGGTTACCTTGAAT
Organism: Rickettsia typhi; assembly: GCA_945906835.1. Lineage (GTDB taxonomy): Bacteria > Pseudomonadota > Alphaproteobacteria > Rickettsiales > UBA1997 > UBA2645. Next base: position 7,863 of record CAMDRL010000021.1, on the reverse strand, counting down.
GATTGATTCATAGATTTTAATTCTACCAACCACATCATCAGATTTAACTGTAAGCATTTCTTGTAGCGAATAAGCAGCGCCGTAGGCTTGAAGAGCCCAGCACTCCATTTCACCAAATCTTTGTCCACCGAAGTGAGATTTACCGCCAAGAGGCTGTTGAGTAATCAAACTGTAAGGTCCAATTGAACGAGCGTGAATCTTATCATCAACCAAGTGATGCAATTTCAACATGTAAATATATCCAACCGTAACTTTACGATCAAATTTATTACCCGTTTTGCCGTCAAATAAATCAATTTGTCCTGACTTATCTGCGCCAACTGACTCAAGCAATTTGGTAATATACTCTTCTTTCGCACCTTCAAAAATTCCAGTTGCAAATGGAACTCCATTTTTAAGCTTAGAAGCGAATGTGATAATTTCTTCATCACTCATTGAACTTATCTTTTCAGATTCTTCTTTTGCAGTATAAACTGATAAAATTTTATCTTTTAACTGTTTAACAAATTCTGCTTTTTTAAGAGAAACTTGCTCTAAAAGTTTACCAATTTGCTTACCAGCTTCTTTTGAAGCAAACCCTAAATGAGTTTCAAGAATCTGACCAATATTCATACGAGATGGTACGCCAAGTGGGTTTAACACAACATCAACTGGCTCACCATCAGAAGAATAAGGCATATCTTCAATCGGAGCAATTTTAGAAACTACGCCTTTATTACCATGCCTTCCCGCCATCTTATCACCAGGTTGTAACCTGTATTTAGTGGCAACATAAACTTTAACAATTTTCAAAACACCCTGACCCAGCTCATCGCCAGCTTTGATACGAGCAACTTTGTCAGTAAATTCTTTTTCAATTTCAGTAACTTGTTTATTATGAGACTTGATAAGTTTTTCAGCCTTATCCATAGACTTAACATCATCAACAATTACTTTGATTAAATGATTTTTATGCAAAGTTTCTAACTCTGCAGCTTCTAATTTTGATTTTGACTTAAGCTTTTCAATATTATTTGTAAGTTTTTTGCCTTCAAATAACTTGATTAAAGCTGTCTTCAAAGAATCTTCCAAGAAAGAAATTTTTAGATTTTTTCTTTTAGAAATTTCTTCAATTTGTTGCATTTCGATATAGACAGATCTTTCATCTTTCTCGATACCTTTGCGTGAAAAAACTTTAACATCAACAACGGTTCCAGTAACTCCAGTTGAAGCATATAATGAAGAATCTTTTACATCAGAAGCTTTTTCACCAAAAATTACTTTCAATAATTTTTCCTCTGGTGTCATTGGAGATTCGCTTTTTGGTGTGGTTTTTCCAACCAAAAGATCTCCTGCTTTCACTTCAGCGCCAATGTGAATTATACCTTCTTCATCAAGTTTAGCTAAAGCTTCTTCACTAACATTTGGGATATCGCGAGTAATTTCTTCAGGTCCTAAGCGAGTATCACGAGCAACAACATCAAGCTCTTCAATATGAATTGAGGTAAATGTATCAGATGCTAATAATTTTTCTGAGATAATGATGGAATCTTCAAAGTTATAACCGCTCCAAGGCATGAAAGCTACGCGAACATTCTTTCCTAAAGCAATTTCACCGTCAGAAATACTATGTCCATCAGAAATGATTTGACCAGTTTTTATATTTTGACCAACTATAACTGTAGGTTTTTGATTAATGCAGGTATCTTGGTTAGTTCTAACATATTTTGACAGGGCATAAACCTCGATGTGTGGAATGCCATCTTCAATTGACTCAACAACTATTTTTGCTGCATCAACGAATTTGACCACGCCGTCTCTTTTAGCTTTTACAGCGGCACCAGAGTCAGCAGCAATAACTGCCTCCATACCAGTTCCAACCAAGGGCGCATCAGGACGAAGCAATGGAACTGCTTGTCTTTGCATGTTTGCGCCCATCAAAGCACGATTCGCATCGTCATTCTCAAGGAATGGAATTAAAGTTGTAGCAATAGAAACGATTTGTTTGGTTGAGACATCCATGTAATCGATTTTTTCTGGAGACATCATTACAAATTCACCATTCTTACGACAATTTACTAAATCAGATTTGATATTGCCTTTATCATCAATATCAAGAACTGCTGGAGCAATTGCAAAATCAACTTCTTCTAAAGCAGATAAATAAACAACATCATCAGTAACTTTGCCATTCACAACTTTTCTGTAAGGAGTTTCGATAAAGCCATAGCTATTAACGCGAGCATAGGTTGCCAAGCTGTTAATCAAGCCAATATTTGGACCTTCAGGAGTTTCGATTGGACAAATTCTGCCATAATGAGTTGGATGTACATCGCGCACTTCAAAACCAGCTCTTTCACGGGTTAAACCACCAGGTCCTAAAGCTGAAAGTCTGCGTTTGTGAGTAACATCAGCCAAAGGATTTGTTTGATCCATGAATTGTGAAAGCTGAGAGGTAGCGAAGAAATCTTTAACCGCAGTGATTAGGGGTTTAGAGTTAATCAAGCTTTGTGGCATGATTGTGTCAACTTCTACTGAATTCATTTTTTCAACAATTGATTTCTCAATTCTTGACATACCAACACGAAGTTGATTTTCAATTAGTTCACCAACAGCGCGCACCCTTCTATTAGCTAAGTTATCAATATCATCAGTTTTAAGATCGCTATGTTTAATTAAACTAAGAATTTTGATTGTTTGCTTTACATCGTCATGAGTAAGGTGCAGAACTTCTTTGCCAATCTCAAGTGACAATCTGTGATTCATCTTCATTCTACCAACATCAGACAAGTTGTATCTTGCATCAGAAAAGAATAAATTATCGAAATAATTTTTTGCTACTTCTACAGATGATGGAGATTCACCAAGTCTAATTGCTTTATAAATATCATATAAAGCGTCTTTTTGATTTTGGTTTTTATCAATCAACATAGTGTTGTAAAGATATGGACCAACATCAGATTTACTTGGGTTAACGATAGAAATAGTTTTGAAATTTAATTTTTGTAAAATTTCTAAACTTTCAGGAGTAACAATACTTCCAGCTTCTAGCAATAGTTCGCCAGTATCTGCGTCAACTAAATCTTGAGCCACAATATAGCCAAGAAGAATTTCGTCAGTTAGTAAATAATTTTGGAATTTTAATTCTCTTAATTTTTCAACAGATTTGCGAGTAAGTTTATTTCCTTCTTTAACGACAACTTCTCCACTATCAGCGCAAACAAGATCATAAACTGCTTTTTTGCCCACAAAAGCTTCTTCATCAAATTTAGTCGCCCAACCTTTTTTAGTTAGAACAGCATCAATTGATCCATAGAATCCACGAATCATATCTTCAGAAGTCAAGCCAATTGCACGAAGCAACGAAGAAACTGGAATTTTTCTTTTTTTATCAACACGGAAATAAAGAATATCTTTACTGTCAAATTCAAAATCTAGCCAAGAACCGATATGTGGAATTATTTTTGCAGTATAAGATTTTGAGCCAGATAATTTAACATTTTCGCTGTCAAAAAACACACCAGGAGCTCTACGCATTTGAGAAACTATAACTCTTTCAGCGCCGTTAATAATGAAACTTCCTGTTTCAGTCATTAAAGGAATATCGCAAAGATAAACCTCTTGTTCTTTTATTGAACGAATTTCTTTAACTTCGCTGCCTTCTTCTTGATGCCATAAAATTAATCTAAGCTGAGCACGCATAGGAGCTGAAAAGCTTCTACCCGCTGATAGACATTCATAAGCTTCATATTTAGGCTCTCCTAAAGAATAACCTACGAATTCCAAAGTTACTCTTCCAGCAGAATCTGAAAGTGGGAAAAAAGAATTAAACACTGATTGAATTCCAACATTTTCTTTTCTCTCTGAAGTAATGTTTGCCTGTAGGAATTTTGCGTAAGATTCTCTTTGGAGGGAGATCAGATAAGGAATTGCCTCTCTGTCTTTGTTATTACTAAAGCTTTTTCTTAGAAGAGCTTGATCAAAATTACGAACCTGAATCACCTTAGATAAACCTCTTTTTTTGTTGACTTAATCTAATATACAAAACCAAAATGTCTTTGATTTTTTGGTATATGGGTCCCGCGAGGCGGGAACCGCCAAGGATCACTTATGCGGCGTAGAAATAAAGAAATATCAAATTTTGACGAGAGCTCCATATCAAGCTTCCCATCAAACTTGAAAATTGTATTGAACATTTTAGCAAGTAGCGCAAACGCTAAAAGCCAATCCACCTAGCAGCGAATTGGCTTTTGAAAAAAGTAGAAAACTACTTCAATTCAACTTTAGCGCCAGCGGCTTCTAATTTCTTTTTTAATTCTTCAGCTTCTGTAGTTGGAACATCAGATTTAACTGTTTTAGGAGCTCCTTCAACTAAATCTTTAGCTTCTTTCAAGCCAAGTCCAGTGATAGCTCTAACTTCTTTAATAACATTGATTTTGTTATCTCCGGCAGCAAGTAGAACAACTTCAAATTTATCCTTAACTTCAACAACAGCAACAGCTGCAGCAGGACCAGCAGCAGCAAAAGAAGCGGCAGAAACGCCCCATTTTTCTTCTAATTTTTTGCTTAAATCAGCTAATTCAAGAACTGTAAGTGAAGAAAGGGTTTCTGAAATTTGATCAAGATTAGTAGTCATTTTTTTTCCTATTTTTTGTTTTTGTTATTAACTTTAATTTTTACGAAATTTTCTTAAGGGTATTAGCCTTTAAATGAGGAAGCCAGTCCAGCCTCAGGAGCCTGTAGAACTCTCACAAAGTTAGATTGAATACCTTTTAGCTTGCCAAGGAAAGAAGCGCGAACTTCTTCCAAAGAACCTAATTTTGCCAAATCTCTGATTTTATTTTCAGAGATTAACTCTTTGTTCAAGTAGCCGATTTTAATTTGTAAAACCTCAACTTCTTTAGCAAAATCAGAAATAACTTTTGACAAAGCAATCATATCTTGCGAATAGAGAATTGCTGTTGGACCTGATAAATGCGGAGTTAAAACCTCCAATTCAGTTCCTTGAATTGCAACTTTTACTAAAGTATTTTTAGCAATTTTCATGCCGCAACCTTTAGCTTTTAAAGCAACTCTCATATCGTAAAGTTGTTTATCGCTCATTCCTCTGTAATATATAACCGCTACAAAAGAGCTGGCTATTAACTTATCTTTTAATAAAGAAATTAGTTCTACTTTTTGATTTCTGTTCATCTTGAATTTAGATTTTGTATTACAATCCTTCAGTAGCAACTTGCACTGATTGACCCATAGTTGTATTTAAGTAAAATTCTTTAATGAATTTTCCTTTTGAACTTTCTGGCTTAATATCTTTTATTGCCTTAGTAACTGCTTTAATATTTTCTATTAAATCTTTAGCAGCAAAATCTACTTTACCAACTAGACAGTGAACTGTTCCAGCCTTATCATTTTTAAAATCAGCTTTTCCTTTTAAAGCATCTAATACAGCTTTTTTTACATCAGTTGTAACTGTGCCATTTTTTGGACTTGGCATTAAGCCACGAGGCCCAAGCTTTCTAGCAACTTTGCTAATTTTTTGCATAACATCTGGAGTTGCAACGCAGCAATCAAAATCTAAAAAACCACCTTCAATTTTTGCTACCAAATCTTCAAGACCAGCCATGATAGCACCAGCTTCAAGAGCGACCTTCTTTTGATCTTCATTAGCAGAAAAAACAATAACTCTTACTTTTTTGCCAGATCCATTTGGAAGTAAAATTGATCCTTTAACAGCTTGATCAGATTGCTTAGCATCAATTCCTAAATTAACTGCTATATCAACAGATTCATTAAATTTACGCTTGTTTATAGCGCTCATTTCTTGGATTTTTTTAACTGCCTCTTCAAGATTAGCAGCAAGATGTTTTTCAACCTTTTGAATATTTTTTGCCATTTTTTACTTATAATTTATTTTTTACGCAACAGCGTTGTGACCCACTCTGTGGAAATATCCTGCCAAAACAAATTGTTCAAATTTGTTAGTGCTTTGATATATTATTCTACTACTTCAAGACCCATTGAAGTTGCAGATCCTTTAACCATTTGCATACATGCTTCTAAAGTTGAAGCATTCATATCAACCATTTTTTTCTTAGCCACATTCTCAATTTGAGCTTTGGTAATTTTACCAGCACTGTCTTTTCCTGGAGCTGAAGAACCTTTTTGTAAACCAATTTCTTTCATTATTAAGTAAGATACTGGAGGACTTTTGGTTGTAAATGTGAATGACTTATCTTTGTAAGCAACGATTGTGACTGGAATTGGAGTTCCAATTTCATAATCAAATTTTACAGCATTAAATTGCTTGCAAAATTCCATAATATTCAGACCTTTTTGACCCAAAGCTGGACCAATTGGAGGAGCTGGATTTGCTTTGCCTGAAGGCACTTGTAGCTTTATAAGGCCTAAAATTTCTTTCTTACTTTTTGACATATATTTAAAGGAATTCTCTTGTGTTTTTTTGACTTTATCTGACGACTTTTCAAGTATGATTTAAGTCTGGTAACTTAGCCCCAATATTTACGAGGCGCAAAAAAATAGTTTTCTAAAACTAATTTGCAATCATTTTCTTAAAAAATTTTAGGAAATTTTTTCTACTTGACTAATATCTAATTCAACTGAAGTTGCTCTACCAAAAATTAAAATAGAAATTTTAACTTTTTGTTTTTCAGAATCAAACTCTTCAACCGCTCCAGAGAAGGATTCAAAAGGACCTTCAATTACATTTAGAGTTTCACCAATTTCGAAAATAACATTTTTATTATCTGCAATTTGTTCATTTGAAAGATTCAAAATTGTTTGCATTTTTTCATCAGTAACTGGTTCAGGATTATTTTTACTACCCAAAAATCCCATTACTTTAGGAATTGCATTGAGCAAATTATAGGCATTTGAATTAATGTTAGCATTAATAAAAACATAACCTGGAAAAAGCTTTTGCGCTTCTTGAACTTTTTGTCCTTTTTTAATTTTCACAATTTGTTTTGAAGGCACCAAAACATCTGCAACATAATGCCCCAGAGCACCGCGCAAAATCATTGATTTTATGTCAGTTGCAACTTTATTTTCCTGACCGGCCATAACATTTAATATGTACCATTTATTTTCTTTGTTATCCATCTTTATAAAAATTCAAAATTGTAATTTATTACAGACCAAAAATAAGACCTATGATCTTTGAAATGATAAAATCAGCCAATAAAATCGTCAAAGAAAACACCACAATAGTAACTAAAATTGTTATTGTTGTGGTGTATGTTTCTTTTTTAGAAGGAAAGTGAAGCTTTTTTAGCTCATCAATTGCATCTTTGAAAAAATTTACTATTTTCAAAACAGAAACTTAATTTAATTTTTAAAAAACATTAATGACGATTCTGAAAATAAGTTCATAATCGTCATTAATAAAACATAATTTGGCAGGAGCGAGAGGAATCGAACCCCCAACCAACGGTTTTGGAGACCGCTACTCTACCAGTTGAGCTACGCTCCTAAAAACTTTATTCCTTAAACTTAGCACCGAAACAAGTTGGCTTTGCAGAACCATCTTTCTCAACATTAGCACGACAATATAAAAGACCCTTGTCTGCAACTTTATGTTCTGAAATTCGTATAGCATAACCATCAACCCAAGCATCTTGATGCTCAGATATAAAGCTTCCATGAGTCTTAGGATTATAACAACCCGCCAACATGGCTAGTGCAAATAAACAGATTAATTTTTTCATATCTCTTTTACTTCAAAACCTTACTAACCACACCAGCACCAACAGTTCTTCCACCTTCTCTGATGGCGAAGCGCAAGCCCTCTTCCATAGCGATTGGGTGAATTAATGCAACCGTGATTTTTACATTGTCTCCAGGCATAACCATCTCAGTTCCTTCTTG
>CAMDRL010000020.1 GCA_945906835.1 Rickettsia typhi | reverse complement strand
AGAAAAATAATCAAAAAACTAGAGAAAATCTATGAGAGTATTGTTGGATGATTTGCAACAGCGCCATTGTAAGGCCCTCCTTTTTTACCTAAAATAAAGGCTTCCTGACCATTGTTTCTATAACTGGAATGATATTTGCCACACATATCCTTTGGAAAATCCAGTAACTTGCGCCACGGACTCTGCACTCATATTATATTTAGCTTTTAGATATACAGCCTGAATATTTCTAAATGTGGCTATATCTTTGGTTTTTGATAATAAAATCTCCAGTGACTTTGTATCGCATTTTTGCCAAAATTATATTCTTTTCATAAATATAAACATTTGAAATTGATTCATGTTTATAATTTATGGAACTTAGTTATGGATTGCAACTTGGTATCAGTTGTTGTGGAGAACTCGTCATTTTGAGCGCAGCAAAAGAGATTTTATCTCAAGAGATTCTTTGCTTCACTCAGAATGGCAGTTGTGGGGGTGAAATTATTTAGAAATGAATAACCTTTCCATAAGCGTCCAAAACCGCTTCATGCATCATTTCTGACATTGTTGGATGAGCAAAAATTGTGTGCATTAAATCTTCTTCGGTTAATTCGGCTTGTTTGGCAATTACATAACCTTGAATCATTTCAGTAACTTCAGCGCCAATTAAATGTGCGCCTAAAAGTTCTCCAGTTTTTTCATCAAAAATAACTTTTATTAAACCTTCAGTTTCGCCCATGGCAATGGCTTTGCCGTTCGCCATGTAAGGGAATCTTCCAACTTTAACTTTTTTACCAAGTTCTTTGGCTTTTTTTTCAGTAATTCCCACAGAAGCAATTTGTGGCATTGAATAAGTACATCCTGGAATATTGTCTTTCTTGATTGGATGAATTTTTTTAGCGTCATATTTACCAATTTTGCTGGCGATTTTTTCAGCAGCAATAACACCTTCGTGAGAAGCTTTGTGAGCTAACCAAGGAGCGCCAGCAACATCGCCAATAGCGTAAATTCCAGCTTCATCAGTTTCTAAATAAGGGTTAGTTTGAATGCTTCCTTTATCTAATTTTACTTTAGTTTTTTCTAAGCCAAGATTTTCAACATTAGCCACAATTCCAACTGCCATAATAACTTTTTCAGCTTTCATTTCTTCGCTTTTACCAGCAATTTCAATAGTTGCAGTAACTGAATCTTTAGATTTTTTCAAAGATTTTAAACCAGCAGAAGTGATAATTTTAATTCCTTGTTTTTCAAAAGATTTGCGCGCCAGTTTAGAAATTTCTTCATCTTCAACTGGCAAAATATTGTCAGCCATTTCAACGATTGTAACTTCTGAGCCCATATTTTTGTAAAAAGAAGCAAACTCAACGCCAATTGCACCAGAGCCCACAACTAATAATGATTTTGGTAAAGCCTTTGGAGTCATGGCTTCGCGGTAAGTCCAGATTGATTCGCCATCTGGCTCCATTCCTGGAATTACTCTTGCTCTTGCGCCAGTTGCGATAATGAAATTAGCTGCTTCAACTTGCACCAATTCTTTGTTATCTTTACCTACAGAGATTTTTTTATTGCTGATAAATTTAGCAAAACCATCAACCACTTCAATTTTATTTTTCTTCATCAAGACAGCAATTCCATTGCTTAACTTTTTAGAAACGCCGCGAGATCTTTCGATAATTTTAGAGAAATCAAATTTAACTTCTTTGGCACTAAAGCCATATTCATCTAAATTGTGTAAAAGATGATTAACTTCAGAAGATTTTAAAAGCGCTTTAGTTGGAATGCAGCCCCAATTCAAGCATATTCCGCCTAAGTGATTGGCTTCAATGATGCCAACTTTTAAACCAAGTTGAGCGGCACGAATTGCAGCAACATATCCACCCGGACCAGCACCAATTACGCAAAGATCAAATTTTTTTGTTTCAACTGTCATAAGTTTTTCCTAGAATTTTTTTTATAAGTGTCAAAGATTAAGATCATAAACTATTTATCAGTTTCAAAACATCAATATTTTTTAAAATGAGCGCAGATATAGAAAATTTATTTAACCAAATTCAGACCTCCTTAGAGTTGGTTAAGAGGTGTCTTTGAGCCTGAAAAATTACAAATAGAATTAGCGGCGCTGGTTATTAAGTCGGAAGATCCAGAATTGTGGAATGATAAGAATGCGGCACAAAAAACTTTAAAAGAAAAATCAGTAATAGAAGAAAAATTGAATCAGTTTTTTTTCGTGGAAAACGGTTTAAAAGATAATCGTGAATATTTTGAATTAGCCAAAGATGAAGGCGATGCTCAGCTAATTACTGATATTGAAAAAAAACTTACCGAATTAAAAATTTTCATCGATAAATTTGAAATTGAATGCTTATTTTCTGGTGAAAATGATTTGAATGATTGTTTCGTTGATATCAATGCTGGCGCTGGTGGAACTGATTCTTGTGACTTTGCAGAAATGCTGCTTCGTATGTATGATCGTTTTGCGCAAAGACATAAATTTAAAAGTGAAATTGTTAGTGCTTTAGATGGTGAAGAGGCGGGAATGAAATCAGCAACTTTAAAAATTTCTGGTAAATTTGCTTTTGGTTGGCTCCGATCAGAAATTGGCGTGCATCGCTTGGTACGCATTTCGCCTTTTAATGCCAATGATAAAAGGCAAACCAGTTTTGCTTCAGTGTGGGTTTATCCGCAAATTGATGATGAAATTGAAATTGCTGTTGAAGATAAGGACTTGCGAATTGATACTTATCGTGCTTCTGGAGCTGGTGGTCAGCATGTTAATAAAACTGATTCTGCGGTTAGAATTACGCATTTACCAACGAATACTGTGGCGCAATGTCAATCGGATCGCTCACAATTGAGAAACAGAGTTACAGCGATGAACATGCTAAAATCAAAGCTTTATGAGCTTGAAATTAGAAAAAGAAAAGAGGCGCAAGAGTCATCGGAATCTATTAAAACAGATAATAGTTGGGGTCACCAAATTCGTTCTTATGTCTTGCATCCTTACCAAATGGTGAAAGATTTGCGTACTGGATTTGAAACTGGAAATACCGCCGCGGTGCTTGATGGTGAGTTGGACGGATTTATTAAAGCGGCTTTGACGGAAAAAAATGAAAAATAGTTTAAATATTTATGCGTTGTCCATTTTGTGCTAGTGTTGAAACTCAGGTTAAAGATAGTCGCATTTCTGACGATGGTGAATCGGTGAAGAGGCGTAGATATTGTGCTGCTTGTGATTCGCGATTTACAACTTTTGAGCGCGTGCAATTGCGAGAAGTTTTGGTGATTAAGAAAAACGGTGAGAAGAAAATTTTTGATCCAGAAAAGTTGAAGAAATCAATTGAAATGTCGGTGAGAAAAAGACCAGTTTCAGAATTGCAGGTGGAAAAATTGGTGAATAATATTGTTAGGCAATTGGAAATGGAAAGTGAGACAGAAGTTGCTTCGTCAAAGATTGGTGAGATTGTAATGGCGGCGTTGGAAAAATTGGATAAAGTGGCTTTTGTAAGATTTGCTTCGGTTTATAAAAATTTTGAGAAGCCAGATGATTTTCAGAAATTTATTAAGCAGATTGTAAAATGACAAAAAAAGTTAACATTATCGAAGCTTTGGAATTTTACTGCGACAATGGTTTAGAAGAAATAATTTCTGAAAAGCCGCAAAATTATTTTGCTCAAAAAGATGTTGTGAAAAAGAAAGTTATTGCAAAAACTACTAATGATTCTTCTCAAAAGATCAGTAATTCTGTTCCAGAAAAAGTTGAAATTAAAACAGCAGAAAAAACTCAAATTTCGTTTGTAAAACCAATATTTTCAACATCTGAAGCTCTTTCAACTTTGGCGCAAAAATCTCAACAAAATAACCAAGATATGGCAATTGTGAAAAAAGTTTTAGAACAAGATTCTGTTCAAAATTCTATTCAAGATTCAATTCAGGGGGATCAAAAATTTATCTCATTAAACGAAATTGTGGCCAAGGCAAAAAAACTTGCTGGAAATGCAAAAACATTGGCTGAATTGCGCGGCGCTATAGAAAATTTTGATGGCTGTAATTTGAAGAAAATGGCAACTAATACAGTTTTTTGTGATGGAAATCCAAATTCTAAAGTGATGGTAATTGGTGAAGCGCCCGGGAACCATGAGGATTTGCAGGGTATTCCGTTTTGTGGAGATTCAGGAAAGGTTTTGGATGGTATGTTCCGTGCCATCAATATGACTCGTGAAAATTTTTATATCACTAATGTAATTTTTTGGCGACCACCTGGAAATCGTCGCCCTACAGATCAAGAATTGGCAATTTGCAGACCTTTTGTAGAGCGACATATTGAATTGGTAAATCCAGAAGTGTTGGTTTTAGTTGGTGCAACTTCAATGACGGCTTTGCTTGGAATTACTGAGCCAATCAGTAATATCAGAGGGAAGTTTATGGATTTTTCACCAAAATTTTTATCTCGCACCATTAAAACTTTTACAGTATTTCACCCATCATATTTGATGCGCCAATCCGCCAAAAAGAGATTGGCTTGGATTGATATGCTTAACCTAGAAAAATTCTTACAGAAATTTTAATTATGAAAAAACAATCTTTATTGCCAGTTGGATTTTATGATTTGCTTTTTGATGAGGCAGAAAAAAATCACAATAATATTAATAACGCTTTGGATATATTTTTGAAGGCTGGATATCGCTTGATTAAAACTCCTTTGGTAGAATTTGAGAATAGTTTTTTACAACAAAAATCACAAAATTATTTTCAAACTATTGATCTAATTTCAGGAGAAAGTGTGGTTTTTAGAAATGACATCACGCCACAAATTTCAAGGCTTTTGGGCAGTCGTTTACAAGAAGAAAATCTGCCTTTAAAGCTTTGTTATGTTGGCGATGTACTTTGTTCTAAAAGTGAAGATTTACATAAAGATCGCCAACAAACCCAAGTGGGAGTTGAGATTATTGGCTGTGATACAGAAAAGTCTAATTTTGAAATTATTGAAATTTTGCTGAAAGTGCTAAAAAAAATAATTAATAAAAGCCAAGAAAAAAATTTATTGATCGAGTTTTCTTTGCCAAATTTTTTAGAGATTTTTTTGAGTGAAATTGAGGTGGAAAATAAAGAAGAATTGCGTAAGGCGATTGTTCAAAAAAATATTTCTGCGGTTAAGAAATTGGCGGGTAAAAATGGCGAAATAATTAGTAAAATTATACTTTCGAATAATTTATGTTCACATCTTGATCTGGTTAATGTTGTTAAAAAAATGGATTCCCGCCTTCGCGGGAATGACAAGGGTGGCGGCAGGAATGACAGGGGATGTGTGGTTAGCGAAATAAAGAAAGCACAAAAAATTTCTGATTTTTTAGCTAAGAATTTTTCTGAAATAAAAGTTTGTTTTGATTTGTTTGGAGATAATGAGTTTTCTTATCATGATGGTTTTGCTTTTAATGTTTTTTGTGGGGGTTTTTCTTATCCAGTTGCAAGAGGTGGAAGATATAAAATTCTTAGTAAGAATAAAGAGGTGGATGCGATTGGGGCTACGGTTTATATGAATAGATTGCGGAAGATTGGTTAATAAAATTTTCTAAACCGTTGGTTGAGCGTAGTCGAAACCATCGGAAGATTCCTGCTGCTGACTTAAATCACAGCAAGAACCTTCCGATGGTTTTGACTACGCTCAACCGAAGGTTAAATTTTTAGAAGCTAGTTCCAAAACTAAATCTAAATGCTTGCGTACGGTCAAATTGTTCTTTTTTGGCAATACGAGAAAAGTCTAAACGAATTGGCCCCAGTGGCGAAGACCATGCGATACTTAAGCCGTAAGATGACCTTAAAGACCCTGTATCTGCAACAGGTAAGCCAGTTTTGTTAACCTCATCAACTCCTCTTACTGTACCGTTATCACTAAATAAAATACCGTTAATTCCCAATTCTTTTGGCAATCCTAAAGGGAATCTAAATTCTGCAGTTCCAACATAATAAATATTGCCACCAACCACATCTCCGCCAGCCACCGTTGAAGTTCCTATTGTTCTTGGGCCTAAACCAGCATATTGAAAGCCTCTGAAAGTGTTGCCACCTAAGAAGAAGCCAAAGTTACTGCGAACATCTTGACCATTTCCATCAATTGCGCCACCACGCATTAAGAATTTTAAAATATAATCTTCGGTGAAAGTTGGTAAATAATATCCAGCAGATCCTTCATATTTAACATTTTTTACTGTGCCGCCAAGTCCAGCGTAGTCTTGAGATGCTGATACATAATAGCCATTCTTGGGATCAATACGATTATCTCTTTTGTCATAAAAGAAAGTTTGTCCAATTGCGGAAGTTGTAAAACTGCCTTGCAAATTTTTAATATTTTGTGAGGCGGTTTCACTAATATTGCTGACAGTTTGATTGCTGTAAGAATAGCGAATTTGATGTTTTAAAAATTCAGTCATTGAATAATCTCCACGGAAAACCACTCCGTCAGAGCTTTGGTCGTAAATCAAAGTTGCCAATTTGTTTAACTCATATTTAGAAATATCAAAACCCACATCAATGGAACGGCCCATGAAATAAGGCTTGGTATAGTTAATTTCGACAGTAGAGCGCAAAGATGATTTTTGTAAATTTAAGCCTAATTCTTGACCAGTTCCAAAAAGATTTCTTTCTTTAATTCCAATATTGGCAGTGGCTTTATCGAATGTAGAATAGCCAATTCCCAGATTTAATTCCCCAGTTTTTTTCTCTTTAATTTCAATGGTAATATCAATTTTATCGGAATTCATTCCTGAATTAGCTAATCTTTTATTGTTGAATTCAACTTTTTCAAAGAATCCTAAATTTTGTAATCTTTGTTTAGAGCGATTAATTTTAGTGATGTTGTAAGGGTCGCCTTCGCGCAATCTTAATTCTCTTCTGATAACTTCATCCATAGTTCTGGTATTGCCAATAATGGTGATTTTATTGATGTAAATTGGCGGCGTTTCGCTAATTACAAAATCTACATCAATAATTTTAGCTTCTTTATTGCGCTTTAAAACTGGCTCTATTTGGGCAAAGGCGTAAGATTTTTGTGACATAACTTCCACCATTTTATCAATGGTTTTGTCAATCAATTCTGAATTGTAAACTTTGCCTTCTTTAATCAAAATTTCTTTGTTTAAAATTGAAGCATCAAACTTTGCTATATGATTGATAACATTGATGTTGCCTAGTTTATATTTAATGCCTTCTTCAAGCAAAAAAGACACAAAAAACTTATCTTTATTTGGCGAAATTTGGGCTATTGAAGAAATCGCAGCAAAGTCAGCATAACCTTTTGAACCATAGAAACGGCGTAGTTTTTCTTTATCAAATTCAATTCTGTCAGAATCGTAAGCGTCAGAAGAAGAAAAGAATTTATACCATTTTGATTTTTTAGTGGAGATTTCATCAAGCAAATCTTGGTCAGAGAAGTTATTATTTCCAACAAAATAAATATTAGAAATTTTAGCTTTTTTGCCTTCAAAAATTTCAAAAATTAATTCAATTCTATTTTGATCTTTTTGAATAATTTTTGGTTCAATTTTAGTTAAGAAACGCCCTGATTTAAGATAGATTTCGTTAATTCTTTTAATGTCATATTGTAGTTTTGATTTTGTAAAAATGCTGCGTTTTTTAAGGCTGATTTCGCTTTGTAAAGAATCGTCTTCAAGTTTTTTGTTTCCAATGAATTTGACTTCACTAATGATGGGATTTTCTGTTACTTCAATAATAATTCCAGCAGCTCTTTTTTCGGATGTTTGAGAAATTTCTTGAGGATAAATTTTAACATCTGAGAAGAGGTCGGATTGGTAAAGATTTTTTAAAGATTCGTCAATTTGTTTTTGTGCTAAATTGGTATTTGATTTTACCAAATAAGATAAAATTGTATCTCTATCAACCCGCTCATTTCCTTTGATAACAATAGACAATTCGCTGGAGTTTTCTTCGGCCAATGAAGGGAAGTTAAGTAAAAAAAGAGATGCAAAAAGCGATATAAATATGGCGATAAAATTGGTTTTTATGGTGGAATTTTTATGCATTATTTAGAGGTTTATTTATGAAATTAATCACACCTTTGTCATCCCCGCAAAGGGCGGGGATGACAAGATGGAGTTTGGAAATGAAGTTTGAACGATAGTTAAGGCTTTTTGATTTTCAATACTACAAAATTTATTAATTTTAAAATTAATAAATATCGGATGATTTAAGAAATATAAAAATTGTTAGCTCTTAATAATTCAAAAGAAAAATTGACTTCTAAATATAAATAAAAATAATGCGCGAAAATTGGTACCCGATTTTTGATGGCGATATATCTGCCTAGTTTTTAAGTGAAACCCTTATTGCTAGTTAATTATAAAATAATTTTGCGGTTATGTTGCGAATTCTGCTTATCACAATTTACTTCTTATTTCCTGTTAATCAGGCTTTGGCTTTTGGTATGAAAGCTTCTTCCAGAAGCTATATTAATGTTGTTGGATCTTCCACTGTTTATCCTTTTACCGCTGTAATTGCTGAAGAATTTGGTCGCGTTGCCAAATCAAAAAATCCTCAATCTAAAACCCCAATTGTTGAATCTACTGGAACTGGTGGTGGTTTTAAACTATTCTGTTCTGGCGTTGGTTATAATTATCCTGATTTTTCTAACGCCTCACGCCGCATTGAAAAAAGCGAAATCAAAAAATGCAATGAAAATGGTGTACAAGGAATTGGCGAAATTAAAATTGGTTACGATGGAATTGTTTTAGCTAATTCAGTTGCTGGCATAAAATATGGTCTAACCAAAAAACAAATTTTTCTTGCTTTGGCTGAAGAAATTCCTGATGAAAAAACGGGTAAATTAATAAAAAATAATTATCAGAAATGGAGCGATATTGATGCAAAATTACCTAAAATTGATATTGCGGTTTATGGTCCGCCATCAACTTCAGGAACCAGAGATGCCTTTGTAGAATTGGTGATGGAAGAGCCCTGTATGACAATTGAACAATTCACTGCCACTTATGCAGATAAAGCAGTTAGAAAGAAAAAATGTCACACTATTAGAAGTGATGGAAAATTTATTGAAGCTGGTGAAAACGACAATTTGATTGTACAGAAATTAAAAAATGACAAAGATGCTTTAGGAATTTTTGGCTTTAGTTTCTTAGAAGAAAATCATGAAGTAATTCAAGCGGCGTTAATTAATGATGTAATGCCAAGCTTTGATAATATTGTCTCTGGCGCCTATCCGGTTTCTCGTCCACTTTTCATTTATTTTAAAAAAGAACATTTCAATTTAATTCCGCAAATGCGCGAATTTGTTAAAGAAATTATCAGCAAAGATACTATTGGCCCAGAAGGCTATTTGCTGCAAAAAGGACTCATCCCACTGACTGATTTAGAACTTAAAAAAGTTGGGGATGAGTTGACTGATAGTTTGTAGGTATTTGCAAGCTGTTGGTTAGTGGGGATCCCCGCAAGGCGGGGCGCAACTCGTGTTGCGTGAAAAAAAATATACTCATTCGACTTCTTGAAGTTGAATGAGTATAGATCTGTTGTAAACTAACTTTCTAGAGGTTGGTTCTGCGATAGATTCCTTGTCTTTAATCACTAATTATCGTAACTAATTTATGGTATTCATACCTTTAATAATATTGGTTACGTTATCTGTGATTATATAATCTAAAGATAGCGTAAGCTTTTTTCTTCATAAGAAAGATAAGGAGTTTATCTAAGCGATAACTTCTTATAAAGGCCCGTTTTCGAAAATTCTTTTAGGAATTTTCGGGCGGGCTTTTATTTTTTCTATCCACTTGCAATTAAGCCTTTAATCCTTAGAATATCACGCTTTACAAAATTTCAATAAATCCCCAAATTTCCCAAAAAAACTTATGGAAGAAAAATTCATCAAAGTTGTTGGCGCTAAAGAGCATAATTTGAAAAATGTTAGCATCGAAATTCCTAAAAATCAGTTGGTTGTGGTTACTGGATTGAGTGGTTCTGGCAAGTCTTCTTTGGTGTTTGATACAATTTATGCTGAAGGACAAAGACGCTTTATTGAAAGCCTTTCTTCTTACGCCAGACAGTTTCTTGATATGCAAGATAAGCCAGATGTTGAATCTATTACCGGACTTTCGCCAGCAATTGCTATTGATCAAAAAACCACTTCACGAAATCCGCGTTCAACAGTTGGAACAGTTACCGAAATTTACGATCACTTTCGTTTGCTTTTTGCCAGAATTGGTGTGCCTTATTCGCCTGCAACGGGCAAGCCAATTGAAAGTCAATCTTCATCTTTAATGGTGGAGAAAATTTTAGAATTACCAAAAAAATCTAAAATTTATTTATTAGCACCAATTGTGCGCGGTGGCAAGGGAGAGCATCGCAAAGAAATGATGGCGGTTAGAAAACAAGGTTTTCAGCGCATTAAAGTTGATGGTGAAGTTCATGATTTAAATGAAATTTTGCCAGTTTTAGATAAGAATAAAAAACATGATATTGAAGTTATCATAGATCGTGTGGTTGTTTCTGATGATCTTGGAAACAGGCTGGCTGATTCAGTTGAAACCGCTTTAAAAATTTCTGGTGGATTGCTTTTTGTAGAAATTGTGGCTCTTCCTGAAAAGTCAAAGTCAAAATATAAAGAAGGTGAAATTATAATTTTTAGTGAAAAATTTTCTTGTCCAATTTCTGGATTTACAATTTCAGAAATTGAGCCGCGCATCTTCTCTTTCAACAGTCCATATGGTGCTTGCAAATCTTGTGATGGACTTGGAACTGAATTTTATTTTAGTGAAGATTTAGTGGTAGAAGATGAAAATTTATCTTTAAGGCAAGGCGCAATTGCCGTGTGGCAAGGGATACAAGCGCGCTTTTATCAACAAGTTATGCAGGCATTATCTGAAAAATATAAATTTTCTTTAGATGTACCTTTCAAAACTTTACCACAAAAGGCTAAAGATATAATCTTTTATGGAACTGGTGAAGAAGAGATCGAAATTAAATATGAAGATGGCTTAAAAGCTTTTAAAGTAAAAAAGCCTTTTGATGGAGTAATTACCAGCTTAAAAAAGAAATTTTCTGAAAGTGAAAGCGAATGGATGAGAGAAGAATTGGTGAAATTTCAAACTCTTAAAACTTGCGAATGTTGTTCTGGATATAGATTAAATGAACAAAGTCTTTCAATCAAAATTGCTGGTTTGCATATTGGTGAAGTTAGTAAAATGTCGGTAGAAAAGTGTAAAGAGTGGTTTGAGAATTTGAATGAAAAATTAAATCCAACTCATCAGAAAATTGCTGAAAGAGTTTTAAAAGAAATTACCAGAAGATTAGGGTTTTTACAAAATGTTGGTTTGGAATATTTAACCATAAATCGTCAGGCTGGTACTTTGTCTGGTGGTGAAGCGCAGAGAATTCGTCTGGCATCACAAATTGGCTCTGGGCTTTCGGGAGTGCTTTATGTTTTGGATGAACCTTCAATTGGCTTACATCAATCTGATAACGATAAATTAATTTCTACATTAAAAAATCTGCGCGATCTAGGAAATTCTGTGATTGTAGTTGAGCATGATGAAGAAATGATGCGTGAAGCAGATTACTTGATTGATGTGGGAATTGGCGCTGGCGTTCATGGTGGCAGAATTATTGCTGAAGGTCTGCCAAAAGATGTTATTGCTAATCCAAAGAGCGTTACTGGTCAGTATTTGAACGGCACTAAACAAATTGATATTCCAAAATTCCGTCGTAAACCAGATCCAAAAAAGATGATTTCTTTGAAAGGTGCCACGGCGAATAATTTGAAAAATGTGACGCTAAATTTACCGCTAAAAATTTTTGCGGCAGTGTCGGGAATTTCTGGTGGTGGAAAATCAAGCTTGATCATCAAAACACTTTATCCAGCTTTAGATAAAATTGTTAATAAGGCCAAGGTAATGCCTGGACCTTACGAATCTATTTCGGGTTTTCATTTAATTGATAAAATTATTGAGATTGATCAATCGGCAATTGGTAGAACTCCAAGATCAAATCCATGCACTTACATTGGCGCTTTTACATTCATTCGTGAATTTTATACCGCGCTTCCTGAGTCAAAAACTCGTGGTTATAAAGTTGGTAGATTTTCTTTTAATGTGAAGGGTGGTCGTTGTGAAACTTGCCAAGGCGATGGTTTGATTAAAATTGAAATGCATTTCTTGCCTGATGTTTATGTGAAATGCGAAACTTGCCATGGTAAGCGTTATAATCGCGAAACTTTGGAAATTAAATATAAAGACAAATCAATTTCTGATGTTTTAGAAATGACAGCGGAAGATGCGGCAAAATTTTTCTCAAATATGTCTCATATTCATGATAAGTTTAAAGCCTTGTGTGATGTGGGCTTGGGCTATATGAAAATTGGTCAAAGCGCTACAACTCTTTCTGGTGGTGAGGCACAAAGAATTAAATTAGCTAAAGAATTAAGTAAAAAAGCTACGGGAGATACGCTTTATATTTTAGATGAACCAACAACAGGTCTGCATTTTGAAGATATTAGTAAACTTCTGAAAGTTTTGCATAAATTAGTTGATGCAGGAAATTCAATTTTAGTAATTGAGCATAACTTAGATGTTTTAAAAACTGCTGATTACATTATTGACATTGGGCCTTACGGTGGTGAGAAGGGAGGATATATTGTGGCGGAAGGAACTCCTGAAGAAATTGCGAAGAATAAAAAATCGGTTACTGGTAAGTATTTAGGGAAGATTTTGTAACAAGCTCTAATGCTAGTCGGGTTTTGTAAACCCGACCTTCTGTTTGCTAAAATATTAAGTTTTATAACTTTTATAATTTTAGTAAACATAAGTCGGCATTGCAAATGCCGACTAGCGCTTCTTCATATTATTTAAGAAAATTTACTAATTATATAAACGATTAATCATCT
>CAMDRL010000019.1 GCA_945906835.1 Rickettsia typhi | reverse complement strand
AATGCCTTCTTTAAAAACTTTGGGGTCAGTTGGCGAGCCAATTAATCAAGAGGCTTGGTTATGGTATCATGAAAAAGTTGGTAAGAAAAAATGTGCCATTGTTGATACTTGGTGGCAAACTGAAACTGGCGGAATTTTGATTTCATCTTTGGCTGGCGTGACTGATAGTTTGCCAACTTTTGCTGGTTTGCCATTACCTGGAATCAAGCCGGTTCTTTTGGATGAAGAAGGTAAAGAAATTTTAGAAAATGACAAAATAGGAAATCTTTGTTTCAAAGAGCCATTGCCAAGTATGGCGCGCGGTGTTTGGGGTGACGATAAAAAGTTTTTAGAAACTTATTTTACGAAATTTTCGGGGTATTATTTTGCGGGAGATGGTGCTTTTAGAGATAAGGATGGTCTTTATCGGTTGATTGGCAGAGTTGATGATGTGATTAATGTTTCGGGGCATCGCTTGGGAACTGCGGAAATTGAGAATGTGATTAATATGCATGAGATGGTTTCTGAATCTGCGGTGATTGGTTATCCGCATGAAATTAAGGGTGAAGGTATTTGCGCTTTTGTGATTGTGAGAAATATTAAAAACTGTCATCTTGAGCGAAGCGAAAGATCTAATGAGTCGCAAGAGATTCTTCGCTTCGCTCAGAATGACAAGAAGGAAATTCAGAATGACAAAGGTGGAATTGAACAAGAAATCATTTCACTAATTCAAAAAGAAATTGGCTCAATCGCCAAGCCTGACAAAATATACATCGTCCTCGACCTTCCCAAAACCCGCTCTGGCAAAATAATGCGCAGAATTCTAAAAAAAATTCTTGCCAAAGAAGAAAATTTAGGAGATATTTCAACCCTTGTTAATCCTGAAGTGATTGAACAGCTAAAAAATTTAAAATAATGCAACTGACACTTTTTAAAGCCAAAATTCACCGTGCCACCGTTACGCAAGCTGACCTTAATTATGAAGGTTCAATATCAGTTGATACTGATTTATTAAAAGCTTCTGGCATTTTAGTTCATGAAAAGGTTGATGTGCTGAATATTAATAATGGCGAAAGATTCAGCACTTACACAATTGCGGCCCCTGCTGGAAGTGGACAAATTAAGGTTAATGGCGCGGCGGCAAGATTGGTTCATGCTGGAGATCCTGTTATTATTATTGCTTATGCTTCAATGACTGAGGAGAAAGCCAAAAGTTTTAAGCCAAAGGTTCTTTTGGTTGATCAGAGCAATAGAATTGTGTCCTAACATCGTTGTAATTTTCAATGGCAAGGATCTTTTATTCTGGGAGTCTTGTTAGAAGAGAGTTCTGACTGATGGCTTTGCATTTTTTTGTGCTTCAAAATAGGCGTTGATCCTTGGTGTAAAAACTGCCGAATTGGGACTATAACAAATCTAAAATTTATTGATATTTCTTGATTTGGTATATCGGGGATCCCCGCAAAGTGGGGCGCACCTAATGGTTCGTGAAAATAAATCTATACCATATCTAAAGATTTTAGATTTGGTATAGGGCATGGTTGGTTTAGAACTGGAATTAGAACTCCAGTTAAAAAATCAAATTAGGTTATAAAAACTTTTATTTATATTCTGCTTCAAGTTAAAAAACAGGTAAAGAATTTACCCTTCTGTTGCCAAATGTTAGAGACTGTTAGCTAATTATTTTTATCCCATATTTAGCCCTGTTTTTGCTTATTTTTTGAAAAAATTATTCAAAATATATCCAAATATTTATCATAATTTTGTCAAAAAAGCGCTAAAAACATGTCAAAATCTGTGCTAAAATAATTAGCTAACAGTGTCCAACAGTTTCTCTAAGATCGTTAAATAATAACTTGCATTTAGAACTTTGGTTCATAAAGTGTTTGTCCCTAAAGATGGAGTTTAGTCAGGTAGTCTCGTTAATCTTCCAGAGATAGAATAATACAGAAAATATAGGTAAAATATGAAAAGAACTTGGCAGCCAAGCAAATTAGTGCGCAAAAGAAGACATGGTTTTAGATCTAGAATGGCAACGGTTGGTGGTCGTAAAATTTTGTCTCGTAGAAGAGCAAAAGGTCGCGCTTCTTTAACTGTTTAATTAAGAGTTATTCTTCGTAAAGGCGCTTCTTTAGGCGCCTTTTTTTAACTAAAATTCCACGAATTTGCGCATTATTACAATCACAAAATCCGCAGAGTTTCAAAAAATCGCTAAAAAAAACGATAAGTTTCACTCCAAAACCATTCTTTTACTTACATATCCTACGCCTCCTTTTTATTTTCAAGATAAGCTCAACAAAAAAAATGCTGCAGAATTTTGCCGTATTGGCTATACCGTTAGTAAAACAGTGGGTAATGCTGTTGTAAGGAATTTGGCTAAAAGAAGATTGCGCGAATTGGTGCGTGAATTGATGCCTCAATATGCGAAGCTCCAGATGGATTATGTTATTATTGCCAGAAGAGAAATTGCCACGGCTGAGTTTAAGAAAATTTATGATGATTTAAAATTTTGTTTGAAGAGAATTCATCAGGTTTCTTCAAATAAAAAAGCATAAAGTTATACCATCTGCCATTCCCGCGAAGGCAGTAATCCAGCTTCTTGGTTGCGATAGATTCAAGCCTTCGCGGGAATGGCAAGAAGCAAGTTGGAACGACGCAAAAGTAATTACAAAGTATTTTTTACCAATGAATCCTCAAAAAAAATCCAAAATCCCTTATTTGTTTTTTATTTTCTTCGGCGTGATTTTTTCAGTTGATGCTTTTTTTATCTATATTTCGCAGAAGACTTGGCGAGGCGTTGTTACAGAAAATTCTTATCAAAAAGGTTTAAAATATAATCAAACTATAGCTGAAGAAAAAAAACAGGAAGAATTGGACTGGAAAATGACAATTTCTTTTAACTATTTCTCTCAAAATAAAGGTGTTTTATTGGTGAATTTGCAAGATAGAAATTCGCAACCAATTACTAATGCTGAGATTACGGTTGAGATTAGAAGACCAACGCAAGAAGGTTATGATTTTTCTCAAAAAGTGGAATTTATTGGTGGTCTTTATGAGGCGAAAATAAATTTCCCACTTAAAGGGCAGTGGGATTTTTTGATAAAAGCCAAAAAAGGTGATGATATTTTTCAAGAAACTAAACGCTACATTGTCAGATGATCAAAGCTTGTTTACATTGCGGCAATGATACTCAAAAAATTGCAGAAGATTTTTGCTGTTTGGGATGTTCTTCAGCCTATAAAACAATCAATAAATTAGGCTTCAAAAATTATTACAATCTACGCTTAATTGACCCTAAAGAGCGCAAAATAAAACCAGAAATAGAAGAAAAAATTGATCTTAATGAATTTGTTTTTGATCAAAAAAATGGTCATTTTTCAATTTCTTTAATGGTACAAGGAATTCATTGTGCGGCTTGTGTTTGGCTGATTGAGAGTATTTTAAAAAAACAAGAAAATGTAGTGAAGGCTAGAATTAATCTTTCTAGAAAATCATTATTTTTAGAATGGGTTGGTGAAAAAGAAGATGGTAATAAAATTGCCGCAATCATTTGTGATATTGGCTACAAGCTTCTGCCTTTTGATGAAGAGATTATCAAAGCGGAAAGTAAAAAATATGATGATACAATTCTAAAAGCCTTAGCGGTGGCTGCTTTTGGTGCGGGAAATATTATGTTTTTCTCGATTATTCTTTGGGTTTACGGACCGCAAACTATTGGCGCGAATACCAGAAATTTACTGCATTTTTTCTCTGCTTTAATCGCCATTCCCGTTGTTATTTATTCGGCGCGACCATTTTTCTTATCAGCTTTCAGGTCAATAAAATCAGGCTACCCCAATATGGATTTGGCAATTGCTATTGCAATTTTTTTAGCTTGCGCAGTTAGTCTTTTGGAGAGTTTGCGAGGTCAAGAATATGTCTATTTTGACTCGGCTGTGATGTTGATTTTCTTTTTATTGATTGGTCGTTATTTAGATATGAAAGCGCGCAAAAAAGCTTTTTCAATCGCCTCAGAATTTACCATGCTTTCTGCTAGTTTTGGTCGCGTGGAAATTGATGGAAAAACAAAAATTTTGCCTGTTAAAGATATCAAAAAAGATATGATTTTAATTGTGGCGGCGGGAGAAAAAATTGCAGCAGATGGTTTGATTATTGAGGGTAAAAGCGAAGTTGATGCATCGCTAATTAACGGCGAAACTTTACCAAAAAAAATTACCGTTGGGGCGCAAGTATTTTCAGGTATGATAAATTTAGAATTGCCATTGAGAATTAGAGTTACAAAAACTGCTCAAAATAGCTTGCTTGCAGAGATTATTCGCTTGAGTGAAGAAGTTGAAAATAAAAAAAATCACTACATTAGAATTGCAGACAGGCTTTCAAAAATTTATACTCCAGCCATTCACGCAATAGCTTTTGCAACTTTTTCGTTATGGTGTTTTTATTTTAAATCGGGCTGGGAAAGTGCTTTGATGAAAGCAACTGCGGTTTTAATTATTACTTGTCCATGCGCTTTGGCACTGGCTGTGCCGATTGTACAAACTATTGTAATTTCTAATTTTATTAAAAGAGGGATTTTGGTAAAATCAGGTGAGGCTTTAGAAAAATTGCGTGAAATTGATGTGGTGATTTTTGATAAGACTGGCAGTTTAACCTTTGGTAAACCAAGCTTGATGGAGATTATTTTATTACAGAATAATCAGAAAATTTCTCTTAATAATGAGCAAAGAGAGCTATATCTCAAGTTAGCTACATCTTTAGCTGCGAAAAGTAAACATCCAATTTCTGCCGCTTTAAGTAAAAGTTATGATGGTGTTTTAGAAGAGCTGCAAATTGTTGAAAATAAAGGCTTTGGATTAGAATCGGTTTACCAAAATAAGTTATTGAAATTGGGCAGAAAAGGTTTTTGTGATATAAAAAATGATGTTACTTTAAATTCATTTGAAGATGAAAGTTACACCACATCTTTTATGAAATTTGGTGAAGATGAATTGGTATTTTTATTTTCTGATCAATTGAAGGAGGATGCTAAGTCAGTGGTTGAGAAGTTAAAAAGTTTAGGGAAGAAAATAATTTTATTATCAGGAGATGTTGAAAAATCTGTAAAAATAATTGCTAAAAAAACTGCAATTTTAGAATTTTATTTTGAACAAACGCCAATTTCAAAAGCTGAGTTTTTGCAAAATTTAAAATCACAAAATCACAAAATTCTAATGATTGGTGATGGTTTAAATGACGCGCCATCTCTGGCTGTGGCTGATGTTTCAATTTCTTTCTCTGATGGCTCTGATATTAGTCAAAATATTGCAGATATTATAATTCAAGGTCAGAAATTAGCGCCAGTAATTTCGGTGATAAATTCTTCACAAAGAGCAATTCATTTAATGAAGCAAAATTTATTAATAGCCTTAATTTATAATTTAATTGCCTTGCCTTTTGCAGTTGCTGGGTTTGTAGTACCTTTAGTTGCAGCTTTTGCAATGTCGTCATCCTCGTTGTTGGTTTTATTTAATTCGCTTCGTATTAACAAATGCCAAACTTAAAATGTCAGTCTTAATTTTTCTAATTCCAATAACTTTATTTCTTGGTCTGGCTGGCGTGATGGCTTTTTTATGGAGCTTAAAATCAAAGCAATATGATGATTTAGAAGGCTCTTCTAATAGGATTTTATTTGATGATGAAGACGAAGATGAGGATGATGAATCTTGTACCAAGTCGCATTCAAAACATGAAAAATAGCTGCAGAATTTTGGTAAAAATTTGTTCGAAGAATGACGCTTTAATAATTTGTAAAGCGTCATTCTTTGTCATAATTTTTCCTCAAAATTTCTTTGCTATTTTTCATGTTCTAAATATGACTTGGTATGAATAGTTTTTGCTGTTGTCTTTTTTCTGTTTCGAGTTAGTTTAACTTTCGTTCCTCTTTGAAATCTTTCTCAAGATTTTTTAAAACAAATTTTAGTAAAAATGACTAAGTTTTTTCTTAAAAATTTCATTATTTTTTTAAGTGTAGTTTTGGTTTCATGCTCTTCTAAAGGCGATACCAAAAAAATCCGCATCGTTGATTTACAAGGAAAATCACACGCAGTTAAGACTAAAGTGCCAGAATTAAATGCTCAAATTTTGGAATCTCAAGGTAAGTTGTGGCAAGAAGAAAGGATGTTTGGTGATACTTCAAATGGTCAGCAAGGTAGCAATTTAGTAGCGCAAGATTTAGCAAATCAAGAGCCAGCGCAAAATAAATATCCTGCTGCTGATTACAACGCGGCATCTTTAGAATTGGCGAAACAAAATTCTCAACAAATTGCTCAGGTGCAATCAGATGCTACAATGCCAACTGAGATCAAGCCTTCAAAAATCGCGGCTGGCTCATTTGATTCTGATAAAGTGGTGGAAGTTGAATATGATTTATCTGATTCAAAAAAATCAAAGAAATTTAAAATGGCATCAGCTCCTGCAAAACATGAAGTTTTGGCAGATCCTTTAACAGAGACTTCAAATGGTGTTTTGAAAGGAATTTTTGTTCAAACAGGTGCTTTCTCAACCATGAATAATGCTGAAAAATCTTCATCGGCAGTACAAAAATTTGCTAAAGTTCAAATAGAAGAATCTGCAAATGGAGATCAAAAAATTTATCGTGTTTTATTAGGGCCATTTTCTAATAAAACAAAAGCCAACCAAGTGATTGCTAAGATAAAAAAAGCTGGTCATGAGGCTATAATTGTGAGGAAAAAATAGTAATGTGGTTACAAAAAAACCTCTTATTTTATATTTTATGTATCCTTTGTTTTGTAAGCTGCTCTCCTAGAAATACTGTTAACAGCGTTTTTCAAAAAAAATATGGCAAAGAAGTGCAGAAAATTGCCAATTCCAGAGTTGCTCCAAAAACATCTCAAAAAAAAGAAAATAAATTAGATTTTGCTTTGCCACAAGATGAATTGGTAAAGCAACCAAGCCCAATTAATTCTGATTATGAACAATATTATGCAAGTGTAGATCCTGATGAATATGCTGCAGTTCCTCCTAGAAATTTCTTGCCCAATGGTGAAGTTTATGAGCAAGGAAAAAATGCTCCAGAAGCTTTGGCAAAAAATATATTTAACATATCTTACCGCATGGCTCTCAGTCCACCATTTAGAAAATCGGGCATTGAATTTGATTCAATAAATATTCCACCTCAAGATTCTTATGGGGTTGTAACTGGAATGTCAGAAAAAGAATATTTGTTGGTGGGAAATAATTCTTTACAAAAAAACATTGATTACATCAATAATAGCAGAAGTTTGGAAGATGTTGAGATGAGTCAAATTTTAATCAAAGAACAAAGACAATTGCGAAGAAAACAGAAGATGATTAAGGCCTTTGGCTTTGATTTGGCAAAAGTGACTAAAGATAAAGTTGTGGCAAAGGAAGTTAAAAAATCAGAAGACGCCAATAAAACAAATTTACAAAAAATATCTGATAAAAGTTTAGAAGAAAAATCTAAGCCAGTATCTCAAGCAAATAATTTGGCTCAAGAGCCAGAAAAAATAATCAAAAGCAAGTAATGTTAAATATTTTTCATCTAAAGAGTTTTGTAATAACTCTGATTTGTTCTATGTTACTTCTACCATTTCAAGCGCAGGCTGAAGAGGTGGAATATAAAAAATTCACGGCATCTCATAAAGAGTTAGACGAAGCGCAATATTATTTTTTGGCAGATCTTGATACTAACGAAGTTTTGTTGTCAAAAAATGCTGATAAGCGTGTTGCTCCGTCTTCTATGACTAAGCTAATGACAGCTTATGTTGTTTTCGATCAAGTTAGTAAAGGTTCAATAAAGTTAGAACAACAATGTTTCGTTGGAAAAAATGCTTGGGGAAAAACTGGTTCAAGCATGTTTTTGAATTATGGAGATGTGGTCTCAATTGATGAATTGGTGCAAGGTTTATTAGCGGTATCAGGAAATGATGCTTCGATAGTTCTGGCGGAAGCTATTTCTGGAAGTGTGGATAATTTTGCTTATCTAATGAATCTTAAGGCTCGAGAATTGGGGCTAAAAAATTCTCATTTTAAAAATCCTCATGGTTTGAATGAAGATGATCATTACATGACAATGCGCGACTTAGCAAACCTTGCCAAAAGAATGTATAAAGATTTTCCGCAATATTCTGATTATTTGGGAATTAAAGATTTTACTTACAAAAAAATTACTCAGCATAGCCGTAATCCATTAATAAAAAATGATTATGAAGGAATTGTTGGTGGTAAAACTGGCCATACTGACGATGGTGGATATGGAGTTGTTGGTGTTGTAAAAAGATATGACAGACGGTTGGTGGCAGTGGTTAATAAAGCTAAGACTTCCAAACAAAGAGCGGCAATCATTACTCAACTTTTTGATTATGGATTTAACGAATATAAAAAAGTAACTTTGTTTAAGAAGGATCAAACGGTGTCTAAACTTCAGACTTGGCTTGGCAAAGATTCTAAAGTTGAGGTGGTTCCAAATCAAGATGTGGCTTTTAATATTCCTCAGGAAAAATCGCTTGATAGTATAATTGTGAGAGTGAAATATAAGGGACCAATTTACGCTCCAATTCAGAAGGGCGATAAAATTGCTAAATTATTGATTAATGCGAAGGGACATAAAGTTTTTGAATATGATCTTTTTGCCAAAGAAACTGTTGAGCAATCTGGTTATTTCAGAAAAATTAGTCAAATTTTGCGTTACAAAGTAAGAAGTTTTGTAAATAAATTTTCTAAAAAATAAACTATAAATATGGATATAAAATCTTTAATGCGTCAAGCCCAAGAAATGCAGAAAAAAATGCAAAAAGCTCAAGAAGAGCTTGTTAATGTTGAGTTTGAAGGTTCTGCTGCTGGAGGCATGATTAAAATTACAGTTACTGGGGCGGGTGTTGTTAAAAAAGTTTTTATCGATGATTCTTTAATCAATAAAGATGAAAAAGAAATTTTAGAAGATCTTCTAATCGCTGCTTTTAATGATGCTAAAAATAAAGTTGATGAAGGTTCATCTGATTCAATGAAATCAGTAACTGGTGGTATTAATTTGCCAGCGGGATTTAAAATATAAAATAATCCATTTTTGATTTGAGAGAAAAATAAAAGAAATATGAAAGTAAAATTATGCGGTTTTAAAGATAGGCAATCAGTTCTATCAGCAATTACTAACGGAGCTGATTTTATCGGTTTCGTTTTTTGTGAAAAATCAGCTCGTTATATTGACCCTGATAAGGTTGCTGAAATTGCTAAAATAATTCCACCATCAATTGCTAAAGTTGCGGTTTTGGCTAATACTGATTTGAAAGTAATTAAGAAAATTTATCAAAATTTAGCTCCTAATTATTTTCAATTTCATGGCTCTGAAACTCCAGCTTTTTTACAAAAAATCAGAGAAATTTTTCCTAGAGTAAAAATTATTAAAGCTTTCAGAATTGCTGATAAACAAGATTTAAAACAAGTTAGAAGATTTGAAAATGAAGCTGATCTTTTCTTGTTTGATAGTAAATCTGAATCTGTTGATGGCGCTTCTGGTGGATCTGGACAATCATTTGATTGGAAAATTTTATTTGGTTTTAGATGTCGTAGAAATTGGTTCTTATCTGGTGGATTGAATGTTGCTAATGTTTTGCAAGCTACGAAAATCACTGGCGCAACTATGGTTGATATTTCTTCTGGAATTGAAAAAGTTCGTGGAGAAAAATCGGCAGAACTTATTTCGCAACTAATGACCAAAGTTAAGAATCATGCTGCATAAAATTAGAAATTTTTTAATTGGTGAAGCGCGAGATCCTTTTGACAAGGAAACCAGAAGAAGTATCTCTTTGGTTGCTCTAATGGCATGGATTGGTCTTGGTGCTGACGGAATTTCGTCTTCTTGTTATGGTCCAGAAGAAGCATTTTTAGCCCTTGCTGGGCATGAGTCGCTGGCAATCTTTTTGGCAATTGCAACGGTTTTCACGGTTTTTATCATCTCTTATGCTTACACACAAGTAATTGAACTTTTCCCTAATGGTGGTGGTGGTTATCGAGTTGCAACAAGGCTACTTGGAAAACATGCGGGGTTGATTTCGGGTTCTGCTTTAATCATTGATTATGTTCTAACAATCTCAATTTCAATCGCCAGTGGTATTGATGCGATATTTAGTTTCATGCCAATTGAGTGGCAGGCGGCAAAGTTGGTGGTGGCAATATTTTTTGTAGGAGTTCTGGCGCTGCTTAATTTAAGAGGAATGAAAGAATCGATAAAATTTTTAATGCCAATATTTCTTGGCTTTATTGTTACGCACTTTTTCCTGATAATTTACGGCGTAGTTACTCATCATTCTGGCATTTCTAATCTTATTCCAAATGCAGTACAAGAATCTTCAGAATTAAAAGATTCAGTTGGTTTAATTTTCCTTATCTCTTTGTTCCTCAAAGCTTTTTCCATGGGAGGTGGCACTTATACTGGTTTGGAAGCTGTTTCAAATAACGTTCATACTTTAGCTGAGCCAAGAGTTAGAACGGCAAAATTAACCATGTTTTTTGTGGCAATTTCTTTGGCTTTCATGGCGGCTGGAATCATTCTGCTTTATTTGCTTTGGGGTGTTACAAAAATTGATGGACAAACTCTTAATGCCACAGTTTTTTATACTATTACAGAAAGTTGGTATATCGGTGATTTTAAATTAGGAACCACTATCGTTCCAATTATTCTGGCTCTTGAGGCTGGTTTGTTGTTGGTTGCTGCTAATTCGGGTTTTTTAGCTGGCCCAAGTGTAGTTGCCAATATGGCAAATGACGAATGGATGCCAAAATCTTTTAGCTCTCTTTCTAGTCGTTTGGTGGTGAAAAATGGTATATTATTCATGGCAGTATCAGCAATTATTACATTGCTGATTACTGGAGGTTCTGTGCATATTTTGGTGGTACTTTATTCAATTAATGTATTCATCACTTTCTCAATGTCCCTCTTAGGTCTTACTATTTATTGGTTCCGTCACAGAAGAAGAAGGCCAAGATGGAAAAGCAAAATGCTGGTTGCAATAATTGGATTTGTAGTATGTTTCTCTATTTTAATCATCACAATTTTTGAAAAATTTTATGAAGGTGGATGGGTAACATTGATCATCACTTCAATCTTTGTGGCTATTGGTCTTTCTATCAAAAAACTTTACACAAATTTTAAAGAAAAATTAGCTAAAACCGAATCACAATTTTGTGATTATGAAAATATTGCCCCAACAGCAGAAGCTCAACTTGTTGATAGAGGCGCTCCAACAGCGGCAATTATCGTTGATCAAACTTTTGGAAGTGGCATGAATTGTTTGCTTGAAATCAAAAAATTATTTCCAGGAATCTTCAAGAATTTTATTTTTGTAACAGTGGGAGAGGTTGATTCTAATACTTTCAGAGAAGAAAAGAAATGGCGCGACATGAGAAGAAAAACCAAATCAATTTTGCGCAAATACAGAAATTATTGCAATTCCAATGGTCGCTTTGCCAAAGCCTATGTTGGTTACAGTGCTGATGTGGTTGAAAAATTTGCACAGTTAACTGATAGAGTTAACAAAGATTATCCAAATGCAGTTTTCTTTGGTACTAAATTTATTTCAGATAATGAAAATATTTTTACGCAATTTCTTTACAACCACATGGCATATATCATGCAAAGAAGGTTGCATACAAAAGGTGTTAATATGGTGATTCTGCCAATGAAGATTTAATTAGGGAATCAGGCAAAAAGCTATGTTAATTTCCCCTATTTGTGCAGATTTACCCAACTCTATAAAAAGCGGCTAATAACTGTTGAGAAAGATAAAATAATGCTGGTTTAGAATAAGCAAAAAACTCATCCACCAACCCTGCTTCAGCTCTATCTTATTATCGATCGATCTCAATTTTTTTGTAAATAAAATGTCCAAAAACTCTTCAAATTCTTCAGACTCATCATTCAAGTTCGAACAACTTAGTGAGGAGATTTCTGATTGGGAATCTAATCGAAGAGAAGAGCTTTACCAAATATTCCAGCGAGAAGAGTTTAAAAAATTCGCCTTAGCTAATGGATTTGACGCCTCAAGAGAGTTCGACGATGAAAGCTTTTGTAAATTTGGAGTAATGATTTCCAGCGATAAGGCTCTCTACAATAACATTGCAGAAGTTATCTCGGAGCGGATAGAAGAGGTGATGAAAATTGAAGAATTCACCGAAGAGGAATTAGAAATTCTAGATGAATCTCTAGATGGGAAAGAAGCCTCTAAATCTGAAGAAGGCGAATTACCAGATGCTCAACTGACTGATAAAAATCTTGAACCCTTCAGAAAAATCGTCGGGAGAGAGCGTTACTACGACACTGACGAGATATTATTTAAAAAAATTAAGCAGGAAATCGTCACTGCAGATAAAAGCGAAACAACTGCTTTATCTAAAATTTTTACTCGTTTTTTAAACGAATTTAATGAAGACCTTAATGGTGACGATTGTGATATCTTCTCTCCAGAATTATATAAAGATTTAATGAGGCGTCAGCAGGCTTTTATTGCTGAAGCACTAACTCTGCTAGAGCTAGATATTCATCAGAAAGTTATTATTGATGCACTCAAGCAATCTAAGTCAAATCTTCATCTCCAAGAAAACTTCAAAGAATTAATATCTAAGCCTTTGAGCGATCTTGGATATAGCGAAGTTATGACTTTTCTTGAAAATCAAGAAGAGGGCAATTTGACTCAAAGTTCAGCTAAATCATCTGGCGTAAAATGCGCAACAGCTGTAAAGCTTCAAGTTGTAAGAGCAAGACCTTTCAGTTCCTTTAAATAATGGATAAGATTTTGATAAAAAATAGTTGGGTTATTTCTGAACTTTTCAGTTAAGAATGCAAATGGTGTTTTAAAGCTAAGGGATTTTAATTTTTTTGCAAAATTGTAAACAAGAATAAATTCTTGAAGGTGTTTTCAGGTTAAAATGGTATTATACCAATTCCCATCTTTAATTAACTTTTTATGCTTCATCTTTTTGGTCTAAAATTTAGAATAAAAACCTTATGTACATCTATGTACATGCGGCTTTTCTTCTAAATTTTATCCTCAAAAATATTTCGCCTAAAAAGTTAATTAA
>CAMDRL010000018.1 GCA_945906835.1 Rickettsia typhi | reverse complement strand
GGCACGCTTTCATCTATGGCAAGCCAATAAAGATTACGATCACGGCACTGGTCATGGTGTGGGAAGTTTTTTATCAGTGCATGAAGGACCTTGCAGCATCAGCAAAAGAAGCCATCAATCTCTTTTAGAAGGAATGATTTTATCAAATGAACCTGGATTTTACAAAGAAGGGGAATATGGCATCAGAATTGAAAGTCTGATGTTGGTTGAAAAATCTAAGAAAAAGAATTTTTTACAATTTAAGATTCTAACTTTAGCACCAATAGATTATCGCTTAATTGATTTTAGAATGCTGACATATAGAGAGAGGAAGTGGTTGAGAGAATATCATGCAAGAATATTTGAATCTTTAAAAGACAAGCTCTCAAGCAATGAATCTTCGTGGCTTGAGGAAGTTATGAAATCTTATTTTAACAGAAGTAATAAGATTCTGCGTCGTTAGTTTGTTTTTTGATCTCACTAGTTTTTGTCATTACTGCTTCCCTTCTTTATTCCCGCGAAGTTGGAAATCCATCTTAAAGCATTCTCTGTATTACCGCTAACTCGGTCAATGACAACGAGCATAAATTATAAACTCAAAATCTCATCAGCTAAAGCTATCGCTAACTTCTCTTTACTTAATTTACCCAATTCCACAATTTTGGTTTTTTTAACAAAAAATGCTTTGGTTTCATCGCTGCCAAAAATATCTCCACCTTCAATATCATTAGCTACAATCAGATCACAATTTTTCTTTACTAATTTTTCTTTAGCGTAATTTTTAATATTTGAACTTTCTGCAGCAAAACCAATTACCAGCTTTGGTCTTTGTTTTGAGTTTCCTACAAATTCTAAAATATCGACATTTTTCACCAATTCTATTTGTAATTTTTCATTGGCAGTTTTTTTGATTTTATCTTGAGAGATATTTTTAACTTTGTAATCAGAAACAGCGGCGCAGCCAATAAAAACATTACTCTGCTTTAGATTCTTTTTAACCATTTCCAACATTTCATCAGCAGTTTTTACAGAAATTATTTTTTCTTTTGGCAAGGCAATTATCTCACGAATATTAGCTGCAACTAATGTAACCTCTGCCCCCATCTCAGAGAAAACTTTTGCCAAAGCAATTGCTTGTTTACCCGAAGAACGATTACCAATAAATCTGACTGGATCAATTGGCTCAAAGGTTGCGCCCCCAGTAATAAGAATTTTTTTACCTTTTAGTTTTTCTTTATTTAAAAAATATTGCTCAACTTTTTGGGTAATTTTTTCTGGTGAAGTCATTTTTCCTACACCAAATTCACCACAAGCAAGAATATCAGTTTCAGGCTCAATGATTGATATACCAGCCTCTAAAGCTTTTTGTAAATTTTTTTGAGTTTGTTTATTTTGCCACATTTTGTCATTCATCGCTGGCGCAATGAGAATTTTCTTATTGGAAGCAAGAATTGTTGAGGAAGCTAAATCATCAGCATAACCACCTGCAATTTTAGCGATAAAATCTGCCGTTGTTGGCGCAACTAAAATTAAATCAGCTTGGCGAGAAAGATTGATATGACCCATTTCAAGCTCATCATCGCTGTGAAATAAATCGGTGTAAGTTTTGGTTTGAGAAAGACTTGAAGCTAAAAGTGGAGTGATAAATTCGCAAGCTGATTTAGTTAAAATGCAGGTAACATCAAAAGATTTCTTTTTTAATAAACGCACTAAATCCATAGATTTGTAGGCGGCAACACTTCCTGTAATTATTAGAAGAATTTTTTTGTTTTTCATTTTTAAATAAAAATCTTTAAATGTTTCATAGCCACTTCAGTCAAAATACGGCCTCGTGGCGTTTTTTCAACGAAGCCTTTTTGAATTAAAAATGGCTCAATTGTATCTTCAACCGAATCTTTTTCTTCACTAATTGCTGAGGCAATAGTGTCAATGCCTACTGGGCCGCCACGATAGTTTTTAGCAATAAACATCAAATAACGATAATCTGAAGAATCAAGACCCACAGAATCAATTTCTAAGCGCTTCAAAGAACTATCGGCAATTTCACGATTTATAATTTCTTCATTTGCTGCAGAAGCAAAATCTCTAACTCTTTTTAACAAACGAATGGCAATTCTTGGGGTTCCGCGTGATCTTTTGGCGATTTCCAAAGCGGCATCTTTAGTAATTTTAATTCCTAAAATTTTAGCATCACGAATAACAATTTGCTCAAGCTCATTGTCTGTGTAAAAGTTAATTCGCATTTGAATTCCAAAGCGATCTTTCAAGGGATTTGCAATCAATCCAATACGAGTTGTGGCACCAACTAAAGTAAATTTTGGCAAATCAATTTTGATAGCGCGCGCTGCTGGACCTTCGCCAATAATGATATCCAGCTTATAATCTTCCATTGCTGAATATAAAACTTCTTCAACATTTTTATTTAAACGATGAATCTCGTCGATGAAAAAAATATCGCCTTCTTGTAAATTTGTAAGAAGCGCTGCTAAGTCTCCTGACTTAGAGATTACGGGTCCTGCGCTACCTTTAAATCCAACACCCATTTCATGAGCAATAATTTGCGCAAGGGTAGTTTTGCCAAGTCCTGGAGGACCGTAAAATAAAGAGTGATCTAAAGCATCGCCGCGATTTTTAGCGGCTTTAATAAAAATTTCTAAATTTTCTTTGAGCTTTTCTTGTCCTAAGAAATCTCGCAAATAAAGCGGGCGCAAGGCATTTTCATTGCGCTCTTCTGTCTTTTTTTCTGGGTTTAGTTGTTCGTTTTTTGACATTTTGGTTATTTAGTTAAATCTGAGTTTGCATTATCTACCGCCCCTAACCCCTCCTTATCAAGGAGGGGGACTAAAAGTGTTCTCTCCTTATCAAGGATGGGAACTGCTTCGAGCTCCGTGCTTCAGCATCTCCCTCCTTGATAAGGAGGGTTTAGGGGCGGTATATGAGGCAAACTCAGTTTAAAATTAAAACTTACTCTTGCTCAATTCTCTTAAAGCCGAAGTAATCAGATTTTCCAGAGTAATTTTTTCATTATCTCCAATTAAGAAATTTATCACTTTCAAACAATCATATTTTCTGTAACCAAGGTTTTCTAATGCTGAAAGTGCATCTTTAGCTAAGTGATTATCATCAAATTTATTCAAACTTTGCGCTTCTGAAATATCAAAACCAATATCAATTCCCAATTTTTTTGGACTATCTTTAAGCTCTGTAACAATACGACCCGCCAATTTTGGACCAATTCCAGAAATTTTAGAAAATGATTTTTCATCACCTTGCACCAAAGCTTTGGCAAGGTCTTCAATAGTGAAAAAACCTAAAATTTTTAAAGCAACTTTATTGCCAACACCTTGTACTTTTGTTAATTCGGCAAACCAAATTTTTTCAATTTCACGAGCAAAGCCGTAAAGCTCGATAGCATCTTCTTTCACAATTGTTTCAATGATAAGAGAAACTTCTTTCTCTTTGGGTAATTGTTTTAAAAAATCTGCAGTTTTATTCGACAAAAACACTATATAACCAACACCATTAACATCAATAATGCACTTGTCTTCATTGATTGAATCTATAAAACCTCTAAGTCTACCGATCATTTTATTATTTTTTGATTAAATTCAGTAATGCCGCAAAAAAACAATCACAACATTGAATGGCTAACAAGCAAAGAATTAGTGCATTTTGAAGATGCTTTGAAATTTATGCAAGAAAGAGTCGAAAAAATTATTGATGACAGCTCTAATCAGCTAATTTGGACATTAGAGCATTATCCAGTTTATACGGCGGGAATTAGTGCTAAAGATTCAGATTTTTTAATTAAAAGTAATATTCCAGTCTTTAAAACCAATCGTGGTGGCAAATATACCTATCACGGTCCTGATATGAGAATTATTTATGTTATGTTAGATTTGAAAAAATTATTTGCTCCAAATCCACCCGATATTGCCAGATTTGTGGAATTTTTAGAAAATTGGGTAATCGCAATTTTGGCGGAATTTGGCGTTAAAGGCGAGATTAAAAAGGGTCGCGTTGGTATTTGGGTTGATACTAAAAATGGCGAGAAAAAGATTGGCGCAATTGGTATTAAGGTGAAAAAATGGGTTACTTATCATGGGGTTGCTATCAATATTAATCCTGATTTAAAGGCTTTTCAAAATATTGTGCCTTGTGGAATTAAGGAATTTGGAGTGACCTCTTTGAGTGACTTGAATATTGATGTGAATAGAGATTTTGATGAGCTGGTGAAAGAGAAATTTTTTGAGATATTGGATAATTTTAAGTAAGATTTTGTGACGAGTGCCTTAAAATAGCTTACATAAAAAAGCTGTTATCCTTGAATCCGCAGAATTTGAGGATCTCGCAAGTTTTGTGTTTTTAAATCTAAACTTGTGAGATCCTCAAAGCTTGTGCGTCAAGGATGACAATTATTCTGTGCCAAAAAGAGGTTGAGAGCATGCAAAATAAGCGATAATGAAAAAATAATTTTCTAAAATGTTGCATGTTTTTGTAAAAAAAATTTGAAATATGACTGGCAAGCTACTATGTAATATAAAAATCAATTTGATTACAGTTATAGCAAAAAAATTAACAATAGAAAAACCAACAAATGTCAAAAAAAATACAAGAATTTAACTTCGATGTCGAAGTTGGTAAAGTTTTAAATCTGATGATTAACTCACTTTACACTAATAAAGATGTAGCTTTACGAGAATTAATTTCTAACGCCGCTGATGCTTGTGATAAGCTGCGCTACTTGGCCGCTCAAAATTCTGAAATTTTAGCCAAAAGTGAAGAATTAAAAATTTCTATCACCACTAATAAAGCTAAAAAATTACTCATCATTAGCGACAATGGTATTGGCATGAATCGCGATGAATTGATTCAAAACCTTGGCACCATTGCTCGCTCTGGCACAGAAAATTTCATAAAATCTTTGACAGGTGATAATAAAAAAGATGTGCAATTAATTGGTCAATTTGGCGTAGGATTTTATTCCAGCTTTATGATTGCTGATAAAGTAGAAGTTATTTCTCACAAATTTGATGAAGAAAAATCTTATAAATGGGAATCTGATGGTAGTTCAAATTTCAAAATTTCTGAAGGTGAGGACGACTCTGTTCGTGGCACTAAAATCACTTTGCATTTGAAAGATGACACTTCTGATTTTCTTGATCGCTTTCATATTAAACATGTAGTTCAGACTTACTCTGATCACATTAATATTAAAATTGATTTCATCCCTGAAAATTTAGAAAGTGGCGCAAAAGTTGAAACTCTAAATTCAGCTTCTGCACTTTGGACTCGCCCTCAAGCGGAAGTAACAAAAGAGCAATATCAAGATTTTTTCAAACATATTTCTCACTTACCAGGTGAGCCTTTTATGACAATTCACAATAAAGTTGAAGGCATTGTCACTTACACTAATTTGCTTTTCATTCCTTCAACAAAACCTTTTGATCTGTTTCATCCAGATCGTAAAACTTCCATCAAGCTTTACGCTAAAAAAGTTTTTATCAGCGAAGATTTAAATTTAGTACCAGCTTATATGCGCTTTCTGCGCGGCTTAATTGACTCTGATGATCTTCCTCTAAATATCAGTCGCGAAACTTTGCAGCATAATTTAGTGATTGATAAAATTAAAAAATCAGTGGTTAAAAAAGTGCTTTCTGAATTGAAAAAGAAGGCAAAAAGCGATGAAGATGATTATCTAAAATTCTGGAATAATTTTGGCGCAGTTTTGAAAGAGGGCTTATGTGATTCTTCCGATTCTCGTGAAAATATTTTAGAAATTTGTCGTTTTTATTCTTCAAAATCACCTAATAAATTAATCTCTTTAAGCCAATATTTAGAACGCGCCAAAGCTAATCAAGATAAGATATTTTTCTTAAGTGGTGAATCAGTTGAAAAAATTCAATCTTCTCCACAATTAGAAATTTTCTTAAAGAAAGATGTTGAAGTTTTATTCATGACTGACGCGGTTGATGATTTTTGGGTTACAGTTGCTTTGCCTTACAAAGAGAAGGAGTTTCAATCAATTACCAGAAGTGATATTGACTTAGAGAATGTTGATAAGGCGCCAGAGGAAAATAAAGAGGAGGAAGAGAAATCTAAAGATGATGAAATTAAAGATGTAACAAGCAGCCAATTTGAATCTTTGGTTAATTTTATGAAAGAGACTTTGGGCGCAAAAGTTAAAGATGTAAAAGTTTCTAAAAAACTCACTGATAGCCCAGTTTGTTTGGCTGTAGACGCACAATCTATGGACATTAGAATGGAGAGATTTTTACTTGAACAAAAACAAATTGTTACAGGTTCGGCAAAAATTTTAGAAATAAATACGGGCAATAAAATTATCAAATCTTTGAATGAAAATTTGGCTAATGATTCTAAGAAGTTACAAATTCAAGATTCTGTAAAAACTCTTTTTGATTTAGCTTGCATGCTTGAGGGAGAGCCAATTGAGGATGCTAAGGATTTTTCAAGAAGATTGCAGCAATTGATGTAAATAGTATAAATTGTACTTGAATAAGGCTACCTCCACTAACCCCTCCTTAACAAAGAGGGGAGCTAGGAAGCATTCTATTCCTTATCACCCTTACCCTTCTTCGCCAGTTCAATTAAATCATCAGCCCGCAACAATTCTTCCTTAGCATCTTTTGTTAAAATCTCTTTAGCTTTTTTAGCATATTTTATTGTTTTATCTTTATCTCCAAGCCAAAAATTAAACTCTGCTAAAGCCAAAAAAGATCTGCCATTATCATCAATTTTATCATAGGCATTAGCCAATTGTTTGAATAAAAATGGATTATCATATTCATATTTTTTTGCCTCTCTTAACTTTTTAATTGCCAATTCATTTAGGTCTTTATCATTTTTAGATACAGATAAAAGTGCTGAAGAAAAAGCGATTTTTGCCTGAGAAGAATCTTGTTCATCAAGCAATTTTAAAGCCTCGTCATAGGCAAAAATGGAGCTTTCAATGTTTCCTGATTCAAATAAAAATTGACCTTTAATCTCATATAAAAATCCAACTTCTGATTTGTTTTTTATCAGATCTTTCTTGGTAATAATCTCATTCAATATGGTCAAGCCATTCTTGGTTTCGCCTTTTCTAAAAAAGGCAATCGACTTTTCATAATTCGCCAATTCATTATTTTGATTTTGATATTTCCTCAATATCTCATCAGGGCTTTCCATAAAAGCCTCAAGCTTTGCCAACACAACATTCATCTGTGCCTGCAACTTACTATTAATTTCTTTATCTGAATAATTTCTGTTCTTTGTGAGCTCTTTAATCAGTTTAATTCTTTTTTTGCTAACTGGATGCGATAATGTATATTCATCAATCTGACCTTTGTAACCAATCATTTCAGTTTCAAAAAATTCTAGCAAAGTTATTAAGCCACTTGCTGGATAAGACATTTTACCAAGATATGCAATTGCGTGCTGATCTGCCGCCTCTTCTTGACCACGAGTATATTTCATGAAAAGCCTTTCTGCGGTGTTAGAGCCACCCATAATTATAGCCTGACCAGCGGCAGGAGAACCAGCAACCGCCGCACCAATTCCAAGTAAATAACTAAGCAACATGGCATTATTTGCTTTTTCCATCGCCTCTGAAGAGCGCGCCAAATGTCCTGCGGCGATATGTCCAGTTTCATGGGCAATTACTCCAATTAATGCAT
The DNA here is from genome assembly GCA_945906835.1 of Rickettsia typhi. GTDB lineage: Bacteria > Pseudomonadota > Alphaproteobacteria > Rickettsiales > UBA1997 > UBA2645. Next base: position 6,002 of record CAMDRL010000018.1, on the reverse strand, counting down.
CAGGAGTTGCATATTTTCTAATCAAACCTGTATTTAAAAAAACATTCTGACCACCACTTACAAAGGCATTTAAGCTATTATCATTCACAATATAAATTCTAATATTTTGTACATCTAAATTAGCAGCTTTAAAAATTGGCGTAGCAAGTTCACGCAGGAATTTTTCAGCTTCGGCATCACGAATTAAGCCAGTTTCAGCACGCAGATTTTGCGGCTCTAGAAGTAAAAAAATTAAAGTAAAAAAAATTAATGATTTTTTTAACATATGATGTTTGATTATATTTTCTTGATTCATCATTAAATTAAAGTTCATGCCATTTAGTACAAACGAACCTAGAGCAGCTTTTAAAAACGCAATCTTTTGGTCAAGTCTATTCATTATGTTTGGTTTTTTCATTTCTTTATTTTTTAATGATTTTAAACCAACTCAAAAAGAAATTACGCTAAAAATTTACATCACAGATAAAGTGAATATTTGCCTTCCTGAAAATCAAGAATCACTTAATCAAGATCAAAAACTTTGAGACCAAATTTAAACCACCTAGTCACCAGTTTTTTAGAAAAAATTAGAGCCGAAGACGGGCTATCTTTAAACACTTTATTATCTTACAGCAAAGATTTAGAATTATTTGACAAATTCATCAAAGCACAAAATATCTCAATTACCAATGTTTCATCTGATGATCTAAAAAATTATTTTTTTTATCTTCATCAAGAAGATTTCCGCTCTTCTTCAATTTCTCGCAAGATCTCTTGTTTTAAAAGCTTTTACAAGTTTTTAGAAGAAGAAAATGTCATAAAAACAAATCCAACTCTTCATTTACATACTCCAAAAAAAGAATTGAAATTGCCTAAATTTCTAAGCGAAGAAGAGATTTTTAAACTTTTAGACTTTATTAATAATGATAAATCAGAATTTGGCATCAAACTTTCTTGTATGTTTGAAATCCTTTATTCTGCCGGGCTTCGCGTTAGCGAATTAGTTTCCTTACCAGTTTCTGCCATTCAAGAAATTGATGATGAAAATGGTCAAAAAACTTTGAGAAATTATTTAATTGTTAAAGGTAAAGGCAATAAAGAAAGAATCGCTGCGCTCAATAAATCTGCCATTAAAAAGCTAATCGAATATTTGAATTTTCGTAAAATAATGGGACAAGAAAAATCAAAATGGCTTTTTGTGGGAACTGTGCGCTCCAGTAAAAAACAAGAAAAAATTAGAGAAGAAAATGTCGAAACTGCTAAATATAGTCATATAACCAGACAAAGATTTCATCAAATGCTTAAAGAATTGGCAAAAAAAGCTGGAATTGACGCGGCGAGAGTTCATCCTCATGTGATTCGCCATTCTTTTGCTAGCCATTTATTGAACAACGGTATTGATTTAAGAGTTTTACAGGAGTTACTTGGCCACAGCGATATTTCCAGTACTGAAATTTATACCCATATTTTAGATTCTAAAAAACAAGATTTGGTATTTAGAAATCATCCATTAAGCAAAATTTAGTAATTTTATGATATATAAAACAATCGAAGAAATGCAGATGGAAATAATGTTGGCAAACAAAAAAAAGAAAAAATTGTCTGTAAAAAAAATCAAAAAAAATAATGATGGAGAATCGCCCAGAGAGAAGTCTAAGATTAAAGATAGAAATGTTGATATTGTTGATAAAAAACGCAAAAAAGAAATAGATGATGCCACAACTTTTAGTAACATTGCTGTAAAAATTAATGTTAGCATTAATGATCTTAGAGAAATATCTAAGCTCCCAGATGGCAGCGGACATAATACTGCTGAACTAGCTAAAGATTTAAAACACAATAAAGGCGAAGGAATAAAACAAAAAATCAAAAATCTTCACGAGGGCAAGGAAGAAGAGTTAAAAGAAACTTTTGTAAATCAACTTCATCTTAAATCTCATCATGTGACGGGTTCTTTTGTTAAAGATTTGCAAGAAAGAGAAAGTGGGCCTAAGAATCATAATCATTAGGTGTAAAATAGTTTGAAATATTTGCAATATTCAACTACACTACCTAAATCACTTCAATAATTTTCTTATTTTATGACAGAAAATAGCTTAGGCACTTCCTTAAAAAGTTTAATAGATCAGGCTAAATACAATTCTATTAGCATAGTCAAAGAAGATCCAAATAATCAAATTGCCTGCGAATATTCTTGCGGCCAATCTCAAAGCGGAAAGGACCCAACCACAAACACAAATATTCATTTTCGCACCAAAGGGGAATGTGATGTTTTTACAAAAGCATTGATGGGAAAAATAAAAGAATTGGGCTTTAAATATGAGCTGGTGCCAAATGGCGAAGGCGTGCCGATTGTAAGAGTTGATATGCCGAAAGGTTTCGAAGGGCAAGATCCCGCAAGAATGGATCCTTCAACTTTGAAAGATGCCCAGAAAGCAGCTGAGGAAGAAAAAAAGTTGGATCTTTTAGCAAAATATGGAAATAAAGAAGACGGACTCAGAGCTAAAGGAGAGAAAGTGGGTCTTGAACTTTCTTAGTAAAAATTTACTCTTACAACTCTTCACCAAAAACTCTTTGATAAAACTCACGAATCACAGGCTTTTCATCATCAATTACCTTATTATAAAAACTAAGCGTAAAAGCCTCTTTAATTGAATTAAAAATTTGAATATTGCCACCCCAAGAAATCAAAGTTCTAAGTGAAATTAAAGTAGAAATATCACCATTTTTAAAAGCTTCACGAGTTAAATTTGCTAAACACACCATTAGTTTAGCTGTATCTTGATGAAGTTTAGAATTTAAAAAAGGCAATTTTTTTTGTAGAATTTCCAACTCTTGCTTTTCTTTTAAATAATTCAGCGCAATTGCAATATTCCAGCGATCCATCTGCGCTTGATTAATCAAATTTGTACCGTGATAAATTCCTAAATCATCTCCCGCGCCCAAAGTATTTGAAGTGGCAAATAAACGGAAATGTTGATTTGGCGTGATAACTTGATTTTCTTCTAACAGTGCAAATTTACCTTCATTTTCAAGCAAACGGTGAATTACAAAAGAAACATCGGTTTTAATGGCATCATATTCATCTAAAACCAAAGCGATGTTGCGCCTTACAGCAAAAGGAATAATACCTTCTTTAAATTCAGTAATTTGTTTGCCATCTTTTAACTTAATAACATCTTTTCCCACCAAATCTAAACGGGTAATTTGTGAATCAAAATTAATTCTAACACAAGGCCAATTAAGGCGTGCCGCCACCTGTTCAATATGAGTTGATTTACCAGTTCCATGCATTCCTTGAATTAAAACGCGGCTGTTAAAAGCAAAACCCGCCAAAATTGCAACGGTAGTTTTTGGATCAAAAATATAATTAGCATCAATTTGCGGAACGAATTCACTTATTTTAGCAAAGCCATAAACATCAAATTCTGGAGCAACTCCAAAAATTTTTTTACAATCTATTTTGATTAATTTTTCTGCGTTTTTCTGACTCATATTTATAATTATATTTCAACAGATAATATCAACAACTGCTCTCCCTAATCTCTCTTGTCATCCCAGCGAAGGAGGGGATCCATAAAATAATTCAAACAAACTCAAATTTATTTTTTAAGTACTATTAAAAAATCTTTCTGGATCCCCACCTTCGCGGGGATTACAAGAAGGGTAAGGATAACGGTTACTATTTTTTCTTTTTTACATGTGTTTTTTTCGAGAAAGTTTTTTCAACTCTACCTGCAAAAGGATTTTCACTTTTACGGAAAACTAATCTGATTGGTGTTAAATTTAAACCAAAAGTTTCACGCAAAGAATTAACTAGATATCTTTGATAAGCACCTTCTAAAGCCTTGGTATGATTGGTGAAAACTGCAAAACTTGGTGGACGCTTTTTAATTTGCGTTACATATTTTAATTTAGTTTCACGACCTTTAGTTAATTTTGGTGGATGACTTTTTTCAGCCATTTTTAACCAATCATGCAATTTTGAAGTTGGTAAATAAGTTTGCCATTGGTCATAAACTTTCAAAGCATATTCTAAAGTTTTTTGAACATTGTAACCATTTTTTGCTGATATACCAAGAATTGGCGCGCCATCAACTTCTCTAAATACCGATTGTAATTTAAGGCGAATTTCGCGTAAGAAAATTTCTTTATCACCCTTAACTGTATCAATTTTGTTAATAGCAAAAATTAAGCCACGACCTTCTTGTAAAATTTGCCCAGCCAGTGCCAAATCTTGATGATCAAGTGGCGAGCTAGCATCAATCAACAATATCACAACTTGCGCAAAATTAATGGCACGGAAACTGTCTGAGGCTGAAAATTGTTCTAATTTTTCTGTGATGCTGGTTTTTTTTCTAATTCCCGCAGTGTCAATAAAGCGGATTTTTTGACTCATAAATTCATGGTCAATTGCAATAGCATCTCTTGTAATTCCAGCTTCTGGACCAGTAATCATTCTATCTTCATCAAGAATTTTATTTAAGAAAGTTGATTTTCCAGCATTTGGTCTTCCCACAATAGCAATTTGCAAAAGAGCTTTTTCATCTTGTTTATCAATTTCATATTCAGAGAAATTTCTTTCATATTCCTCATAAATAGGTGCAATTTTTTCATATAATTCATGAAAACCTTCACGATGCTCTGCAGATATTGCCACAGCCTCTCCAAAGCCTAAACGATAATATTCTTTTCCCAAAATTTCTTCATTTTTTCCTTCAAATTTATTCACCACTAAAATTGTTTTTTTGCCTTTTTTACGCATTAAATCAGCTAAAACCAAATCTTTCGGAATCACACCCGACTTGCCATCAACCACAAATAAACAAAGATCGGCGTCCATTACTGCAATTTCAGTTTGTTCAAACATTCTTTTTTCAAGAGATTTGTCATTAGTTTCATTCTCCAAACCAGCAGTATCAATCGCCATAAATCTTAAAGGCCCAAGATTGGCGCGAGATTCTTTGCGATCCCTGGTAACGCCGGGAGTATTGTCTGTGATAGCGAAATGCTTACCAACTAATTTATTAAAAAGCGTAGATTTGCCAACATTCGGCCTGCCAATAATTGCAATTTTAAACATGTTTTTTGAATTCGAGTTTTTGAAAGCAGGAATTTTAGACTATTAATACTTCTTGTTCAAGCTGCTTAAATTTTAATTGATTATTAAATTAATTGTCAGGTATATGTGACGATCTAGCTTGCTGTTTTTAGCAACGATGCTTATTCATAAGAATCTAAGTTTGTTACTACATGGACCCCGCAACAAGTGCGGGGTGACAAATAGGAAGTGTGTACTCGTCATGTCACCCCGCACTTGTTGCGGGGTCCATTTTAAAATACACAGCTAAAAATAAAGAATTTACGAAGAGAATTATAAAAATGACCAAACATCTAGAAAAGCCACACATGGAGACTATAATGATCTCATCGCAGCTATTACCACCACCACATAATACCTCACAAATAACCCTTGCAATCTAATCACCACAAGCTAAATTACCCTCATGAAAAAAACAGACATGAGAAAACTATCCAAACAATCTAGGCTTGAGCTCAAACAAATAGCGGTTGAAGCTGTATTGTCTATGCCTGCTAAAAATATTAGTAAAATTGCCAAACAATATAAATTACATCGTGAAACTCTATCAATTTGGGTGAATCTTTACAAAAAGAATGGCAAGAAAGCTTTAGTAAAAGACTCTAGAGGGGCGAAGAGATATCAGAATTCCGCCCTTGTTAAAAGCGAAGAAAATTGGATTAGGAAAGTAATCATTAATAAAACCCCAGAACAATTACAGCTGCCTTTCATGCTTTGGAATAGAGGATCGGTTCGTGATTTAATCAAACAAAAATATCACAAAGAGTTAAGTCTAACAACTATTTCAAGACTTCTTCTCAAGTGGAATATGACTCCACAAAAACCAGCTTTTAAGTCATATAAACAACAGCCACAGGTTATTAAAGATTGGATTGATAATGAATATCCAAAAATTAGCCAAGAGGCGAATAGGGATAAGGCG
>CAMDRL010000017.1 GCA_945906835.1 Rickettsia typhi | reverse complement strand
AGGATATTAGAGTGAATTTTAGAGTAGAGTAAGGTTGTAATACTTTGTTATTCAAGCGAGGTCGGTGATTGGGAAGATAAATAAGAGCTGGATTCCCGCCTTCGCGGGAATGACGAATATGTAATTTATTTTTTTACTTCAAGTTTGATTTGATGTTTTTTACTTAGAAAAACTACCATAAAAAATAACCCCAAACAATAAATTACATTCCAGTCAGCCATTGAAAGACCAAGAAATACAAAAGCTGGCTCATCGCATCTAATTGCTTTTGTTTTGCTTAATGCTTCTTTTAAATCTTCTAAATTATCAATATTATTTAAATTTTCTGAGGAACAAGTTGTTGGACCTTGGAAGATTTTTTTCTCAACTCCAACATGGTAAATAGCGATTGCAGCGTTTATTAAAAGAAGCAGGGCGCAGAGATAAATTGTGATTTTTTTGATTTTTTCAGATTTGAGAAAAAATAAAGCAAGAGAGGTGAGGGTGATGATAACAAAAAATGGTTTGCGTTGGTAGAGGCATAATATGCAGGGCTGGAGATTGAAGATATATTGGCTGATATAAGCACCAGTAAGGGCTGCTATTGAAGACAGTAGAAGGAATAATAAAGTTATTTTATAAGCAAAAAGAGATCCTTCGCTACGCGGGACATGACATAGTTTGCCATCCTGAGCGCAGCGAAGGATCTCTTGTGATTTACTTTTTAATTCATCCATTATTTATTTACTTAAAATTTTCTTCGCTAAATCCTTGCGCAATTCAACGGCTGGCTGATTGAAAGGATCAATCTTTTTAACATAAGAAATTAAAATTGTTTCTAAAAACATCTGCATCATTAGTCCACCTAAAACTTCTTCATTCAGTTTTTCAATATCAAAAATTCTAATTGGCACTTTTTTCTTATTTAAAACTTCAATCGTAGTTTCTTGTTCAATTTTTACAATATCGCTTAACTTTTTGCCGCCAAATAAGGTTGGGCAAGATGGTAAATCTTTTACCACAAAATCATCACTGTGATTTTTTTGAGTTAAAAATGTAAAAAATTTATCTTTTGGACCTTCAAGATAAAGTTGTAGTTGGCTGTGCTGATCCACTGTTCCCATTGAATTTATTGGTGTTGAGCCAAATTTAGATTTCCCTAAAGATTCTGCCCAAAGTTGACGATACCAATCAGTGAAGTTTTTTAAATTATCAATATAAGGCATGATAACGCTGTTGGTGAAGCCTTTTTCATAAAGATAAAGTTGAATTGCGCAGGAATTTATGATTGTGTCATTATTCAAAAATTCAGTGACGATTTTTTCTGCGCCACTTCTAATTTTTTTAACATTAATTCCGCAAAGCAAGGAGGGAAGAATTCCCACGATGGAGAAGCAAGAATATCTACCGCCAATTTTTTCAGGATGATGAGCAATTTCAGCGCCAATTTTTTTGGCAATTTTGGCAATAGAATTTTTTTCTGATTGAGTAACGAATAAAAATTGATCAGAAAAATTTTTAATTTTTGCTTTCTTCAATTTGTCTAATATTACCAAGGTTTGGCAGATGGTTTCAATAGTTTCGCCTGATTTGCTGATGACTAAGAAAAATGTATTTTTAAAGTCAATTTTGTCTAAAGAGATTTTGATAGTTGAAGGATCTATTGATTCCAGAAATTCAACTTTATTTTGATCTTTTAATGATGCTAAAGTTTTGCCACCAAGGCTTGATCCGCCAACGCCTAACACTAAAACTTTTTTAAATTTAGATATTTTTTTTGCCAGAAAATCAAAATGATTTAGATCATTTTTTTCAAAAATAACATCAATCATTGCTAGTTTTTTATCAGCAATTTCTTGGCGTAATTTTGATGCTGTTTGTTGACAGTTTTTGTAATATTTCTCTAAGTCTTTCGTGGAAGGAATGTTCTTAAAGTGTTGCAAATAAAGGTTTTTAACTGGCATTAAGGTTTTTAAATGTTGTTATTGTCTTAAATTCTATTTATTAAAAAAATGGATTCCCGATAGCGCAGTTCAGTGACAAGGTAGATATTTAAGTCATAAGATATTTAAAATGAAGGACAAAAACTTGTAATATTTTTTTTGATACTTATATTTGGGCAAGTTCTGATTCATTTCTGAAAACAAAATCCTTTTATTTATACTTTCGGCTGGGTAGCAAAGTGGTAATGCAGGAGCCTGCAAAGCTCCTATGCGTCGGTTCGATTCCGACCCCGGCCTCCATACTTTCTTTTATTATTTTACTTCGTCATTTTTTCTTTGGCTAATTCTTGGCTCTCTTAGATAAATTGCTTCAGAAAATTCTTCAAACTGCCCATCTTCACAAATTTTTTCATAAGCCAATAGGCCAACTAAATCAGCTTCAATTACATCTTCTTCAAGATTGATTTCAAATTTCAAATTATTTTTTAGCAAAATTTCGGAGATTATTTTTTTGCCACTTCCGCAGAGGAAAAAATTTTTCTTTGGTAAAAAATTAATAATATCTTCGAATTTAACTAATTGAGATTTGGTAATTTGTTTTAATTTGCCATTTTTTGATACAAAGCTTCCAACAAAAAATTCATCCATTTTGGCGTCAATAGCTACAAAAATTTCTTCTGATTTTTGGCGATATTTAAAGGCCAAAACTTCAAGCGAATCAAGTGAAATAAGAGGTAAATTAGTGGCTATTTTTAAGGTGCGCGCGGTGCTGATTCCAATTCTCACACCAGTAAAACTTCCCGGCCCAGAAGTGCTGGCAATGAAATTCAAATCTTGGTACCAAATATTACTTGTTTGCAGAATTTTTTCAATTTCAGGAATTAGAATTTCTGATTGTTTACCACTTTCATAAGTTGTGCTTTTGGAAAGAATTTTTTTATTCTCAAGAAGGGCAACAGAAAGATTGGAATTAGTGGTGTCAAACGCAAGAATTCTCATAAGCGTTGTTAATTAATTCTAACTTTAATGCTTGGAGTATCTAAAGAAAAAGCTGGAATTTTAGCATCAAATGTTTCCCCATTATTTTTTTGCATTTTATAATTACCAGTCATGATGCCAGAAGGATGACGCAAATGTACGCCGCTGCTATATTGAAAATTACCATTCATTGCTATTAAAGGTTTTTCACCAACTACGCCTTCTCCGTCAATTTCTTGCACTACGCCTTTTTCATCAATTATTTTCCAATGGCGATTGATTAATCGTAAATCTTCTGAGCTTTTATTTTCAATTTTTACATGATAAACCCAGACAAATAAACTTCCAACGGCGCTAACTTGGCTATCGATGAATTCTGGATATACACTAACTTCAACGCCATTAGTGTTGGAGAGATATGATTGTTTAGGGAAATTTTCTGATATATTTGGCAAAAGATCTTCCAGCGATTTATTAGTTTTGATAATTTTTTGTTTCACTATTTTAGAGTATTTAATTGTTTAGACTTTAGACAATGTTAGCTAATTATTTTTTATTCCATATTTAGCCCTGTTTTTGCTTATTTTTTGACAAAATTATTTAAAATATATCCAAGTATTTATCATAATTTTGTCAAAAAAGCGCTAAAAACATGTCAAAATCTGTGCTAAAAATAATTAGCTAACAGTGTCTAGAACCTTACTCCATTCTATCTGTCATATCAACGGTACTCATCAGTTCTTTAAGATCTATAACTCCTGAAACAACTTTTTGTAATCCGTCTTCTACCATAGGTTTGAAGCCTTTACTGACAGCGTGAGTAAGCATTTCTTTACGACTTGCTGAGGCTATAACCATGTCATCAAGCTCTCTATCAAAAGGTAAAATTTCAGTTATAATTATACGACCTTTATAACCGCTATTTCCACATTTATCACAACCTACAGCTTTGAAAAGAGAGATTATATTTTCATATTTAGGTCCAAGCAATCTTTTTTCAAATTTTTCAACTGGATGTTCTTTTTTACAAAATGGGCAGAGCTTTCTGGCTAATCTTTGAGCAACAACTCCAATAAGAGAGCCAGCCATTAAATAGTTTGGAACTCCCATATTAATTAATCTTGGAATTGCCCCTAAGGCATCGTTTGTGTGTAAACTGCTATATACTTGGTGACCAGTCATTGCTGCTTGAATTGCGGTAGTGGCGGTTTCTTTGTCGCGCATTTCTCCAATTAGAATTACATCGGGGTCTTGTCGTAAAATAGCCTTAATACCAGTGGCGAAATCTACGCCACTATCAGCCTTTATGTTAGACTGTCTAATCATGGGAATGCGATATTCTACAGGATCTTCCAAAGTCATAATATTTTTATCAACAGAGTTGATAAAGTTTAAAACTGAATAAAGAGTAGTTGTTTTACCAGAGCCAGTTGGACCAGTAAGGATGATTACGCCCTCAGGTCGTTTTACTAATTTTTTTAGCAGATTGACGCTATCTTCATCAAAGCCTAATTTATCTAGTGAGACGATTGATTGTTTTTCATCCAAAATACGCATAACGATATTTTCACCGCTAATGGTTGGTTGAGTTGATACTCGAAAGTCAATTTTGCGTCCCAATATTTCAGAATGCACATGACCGTCTTGTGGTTTGCGGCTTTCTGCGATATTCATGCCTGCCAAAATTTTTAATCTTACAGCAATTGCTGACCAATAATCTTTGTGAATAGAGCGAATTTGTACCATCTTTCCGTCAATACGATAACGAATGCGCAAGAAAAGTTGTTCTGGCTCAAAGTGTAAATCTGAAGCTCCACGGTGAACTGCGTCACTTAAAATCCCATCTACCAAACGCACCATTGGACTTCTATAATCGCCACGCAAATGCGCTTCATCATTAATGCTTTTCTTATCTGAGTTATGTTCAATTTCTTTTAAAATTCCCTCAATAGACATTTCATATTCATAATATTGATCTATGGCATGCAAAATATCGGTTTCTGGAATGTAAACTGGAATGATTTTGAAATTAGGTGGAAAGCTTCTTTTGACTTGATCAAGAGCAATAATGTCGAATATGTCAGCCATGCCTATTGTTACTACATTTTCAGTGCAAGCAACGGCAATTAATTTATTGTGAATAGCAAATTCTTTGGAGATTTTTTTTACTAAACGAACATCAATGATTGATGATTTTAGGTCAAATTTTTTGGTATTAGAGCCAGAATTTTCATTAAGAATTTCTCCTAAAGCTCCTTCGGAGATGAACCCCATGTCGACTAAAATTGCACCAACGGTTTTAGTGCCATTTATTCTTTCTTGTTCTTTGGTGGCAATTAATACCTGATCTTCAGAGATAACTTTTTTCTCTAATAATCTTGCTGCAATATCGTTACTTGATGATACCATCTTAAATCCTGAGATTTTTAATTGTGTGTGAAAAAAACTAATTCAATAATCCGATTAGCTTCCTATATTGTCAAGAATACAAACCTTAAAAATTATTAAAAAAACATGACTGTATTAAGAACTTGTTTAATATCCTTTTTATTTCCATATTTAGTCCTATTTTTACTTATTTTTTAGTAAAATTACTCTAAATATATTCCGATATTCATCGTAATTTTACTAAAAAAACGTTAAAAATATGCCAAAATCAGAAAATAAAAAAGATACTAAACAGGTTCTAACAAGATTTGCTCCATCCCCAACTGGATATTTACATATTGGTGGTGCAAGAACCGCTTTATTTAATTATCTTTTTGCTAAACACAATGGTGGAAATTTTTTACTTAGAATTGAAGATACTGATGAAAAAAGATCAAGCAAAGAAGCGATTGATGCGATTTTACAAGGTCTTGATTGGCTTGGTTTGAAGCATGATGATACTTTTGTTTTACAGTCAAAAAATTTAGAGAGACATAAAGAAATTGCTCAAAAATTGCTTGAGAAAAATCAGGCTTATTTATGTTACACTTCTTCTGAAGAATTAGAAGAAATGCGAAAAAATGCTGAAGCGAAAAAAGAAGTTTTTCGTTTTAAAAGTCCTTGGCGCGATAAAGTTCAATCACAAAGTTCAACTGTAAAACCTGTAATTAGAATCAAAGCTCCTGTTGAAGGAGAAATGTTGATAAAAGATTTGGTGCAAGGAGAAATTCGTGTAAAAAATTCTGAACTTGATGATTTAGTAATGTTGCGTGGTGATGGCACTCCAACTTACATGATGGCTGTTGTGGTTGATGATCACGATATGAATATTACGCATATTATTCGTGGCGATGATCATTTGACTAATGCTTTTAGACAAAAAGTTATTTATGAAGCGATGGAATGGAAAGTTCCTGAATTTGCTCACATTCCTTTAATTCATGGGCCTGATGGTGCTAAAATGTCAAAAAGACACGGAGCAACTTCGGTAATTGAATATAAAGAAATGGGCTATTTGCCTGAAGCGATGCGTAATTATTTATTGAGACTTGGTTGGTCGCATGGTGATTCTGAAATTATTTCTGATGCACAGGCGATTGAATGGTTTAATTTGCAAAAGGTTGGTAAATCGCCAGCAAGGTTTGATTTTGCTAAGTTGAAGTCAGTTAATAAAAATTACATCAAGGAAAAAGATGAAGTGGAATTATTAAATTTGGTTGTTGAATTTTTTGAGAAATCTCCTTCGAAAAATGAAAAAGCAAGAATTCTGAAAGCTTTAAAATTTGTTAAAGAAAGATCAGATGTTTTAAATGAATTGGCAAAAAATTTATCAGTTTATTTTGATGGCTTTAATGCTGATTTTGACAAGGATTCACAGCAAATTATTTTAGAAAAAAAATCTTTAATTTCTGAGTTGCAGGAAATTTTTGTAAATTTAAATGAATGGAATCAAGACGGAATTAAAAATGCTTTAATGAGCTACGCTGAAAGCAGGTCTTTAAAAATTAAAGATTTTGGTCCAGCTTTGCGTTTGGTGTTAACTTTTTCTCAGGCTTCAGCTGGTGGAATATTTGATGTGATTGAGATTTTGGGGAAAGATGAGGTATTTGCTAGAATTCTTTGGGCGGTAAAAGTTTAATTGATTTTAGTTTTTTGAAAGTTAGGTTTGAAGTCAGTTTCGCCATAAAATTGATTAATCAAGTAAATTCACCGATGAACACTGCCATTATGAATAATCCAACTTTGCCACAATTTTTTACCAATCTGATTAAAGCTTTTCACAGGCTTAGGAATACTGTTTTCAATGATTAAGCTGAGGCTCAGATTGAAGTTTTTAGCTAACATGCTGAAGTAAATCTTGCGACTAAAAGAGGTCTCAAAGATCTTGAGATGAAGATGGAAATAAGATTTAAGTAAATTGATACGAGATTTAAAGAAATGGAAATGAAGATTGCAATAAGAACTGGCGCAATTACCAGTTGGATTTTTTTACATTTTAGAAAAGTTTTTCTAAAATTTTTGAAGTAGATTTAGTTTAAAAATCTAATCAGGGAGCCCCCGTAAATTTTAATTAATTTAAGTAATTGGATGTTAGTGATCTGATTGCTTAGCTATTTTCAATGCTGAAAAGGGTTTCCCAATATGCCAAAAAATTATTTATTCACTTCTGAATCAGTTTCTGAAGGTCATCCTGACAAAATCTGCGATCAAATTTCTGATAGTTTGGTTGATGCTTATCTAAAAAAAGATCCATTTTCTCGTTTAGCAATTGAGACTTTTGCTACCACTAATCGTGTTATTGTTGGTGGAGAAATTCGCGCGCCAGAAATTTCTAAATCTGAAATTGATGATATTATTCGCAGTACTATTAGAGAAATTGGTTACGAACAAGAGGGTTTTCATTGGAAAAATCTTGAAATTACTAATTTGATTCATGAACAATCTGCTGATATTGCAATTGGTGTGGATGCTTCTGGTTCTAAAGATGAAGGCGCTGGAGATCAAGGAATTATGTTTGGTTATGCCTGCAAAGAAACCGAAGCTTTGATGCCTGCGGCAATTTATTACGCTCATCGTATTTTGCACAATATTATGAATGCGGTTAGATCTGGTGAAATAAAGGGTTTGGGTACAGATGCTAAAAGCCAAGTTACTCTTGTTTATGAAAATGGAGCACCAGTTCGCGCTGAAACAGTTTTAGTCTCAATTCAACACAAAGAAGGAGTCACACAGCAACAAGTTAAAGATTTAATCAGACCTTATGTTGAGAGAACTTTACCTAAAGGCTGGATGTGTGATGATGCTAAATTTTTAGTTAATCCAACTGGAAAATTTGTAATTGGTGGGCCTGATGGCGACGCTGGTTTGACTGGTAGAAAAATTATTGTTGATACTTATGGCGGTGCGGCACCTCATGGTGGCGGGGCTTTTTCTGGAAAAGATCCAACTAAGGTTGATCGTTCAGCAGCTTACATGGCGCGCTATTTGGCTAAAAATGTGGTGGCTGCGGGTTTGGCTGATCATTGTACCATTCAAATTGCTTACGCAATTGGCGTTTCCAAGCCTTTGTCGCTTTATGTGAATAATCACAAAACTGGAATTGCAGGTGAAAATTTGGTGAAAGTTATTAATGAGTTGATTGATCTTTCGCCTCGTGGAATTAGAAATCATTTGCAATTAAATCGCCCAATTTACAAAAGAACTGCAACCTACGGTCATTTTGGTCGTGAGCCTGAGGCTGATGGAGGGTTTAGTTGGGAAAAAACTGATTTGGCGGAGAAGTTGAAGAGGTTGGTTTAGCTTAGTATTCTATAGTGCAGGTCGGCATTTGTAATGCCAACCTGTGTTTATTAAAATTATAAAAGTTAGAAAATTTTAGCAAACACAAGGTTGGGTTTACAAAACCCTGTCAGTCAGGCTGATTGTCAAAGAAACAATTTACAAAATCCAAAAAACTCACAACAAATGCTAAACATATTCCTAATCGCAATTGGTGGTGCACTTGGTTCTGTTGCCAGATATTTATTTTCAGAATCAATAATTCATCTAATTCGTATTCAAAATTATTTTAAAAATTTCCCCACTCACTTTCCCTTGGCAACATTTTCTGTAAATGTAGTTGGTTCTTTATTAGCAGGTGTGATTTACTATTTTGTGATTAAATATTTTGATAATTTTGACCTTAAAATGAAAAACCTGCTAATGGTTGGTTTTTTAGGTGGCTTTACAACTTTCTCAGCATTTTCCCTGGATTTCTTTCGCCTATTCACCGCAGGTCAAATAAATCTTGCCCTTATTTACGCTTTATCTTCAGTTGCAATTTCAATTTTAGCCTTATTTTTTGGCTTTTATTTAACAAAATTTATTTTCGCTTAGATGATTTCAGTCAACATTACCAAAGATTTTACTAATTTGCGTTTAGATAAATTTTTATGTCAAAAATTCGACATTTCTTTTGGAGTGGCGCAAAAAATTGTGCGTGAAAAAAAGGTCAGGGTAAATAATGTAAGGGTTGATGCGTCTTACAAAACACAGCATATGGACGAGATAAATGTTTACGCTGATTTAGAGATTAGAAATACTTTAGAAAAGACAAAAACAAAAGTGAGCGATGTAAAAGTTGCCAGAATTAAAGAGCAAATAATTTTTCGTGATGAAAATATCATTGCTTTGAATAAGCCTTCAGGTCTTGCTACGCAAGGCGGAAGCGGAATTGAAATTTCAGTTGATGATTATTTGCCTTATTTAAAATTTGGATCACAAGAAAATCCACAATTGGTGCATCGTTTAGATAAAGACACCAGCGGGCTTTTATTGATTGCCAGAAATGTCGCAGCAGCAGAAATTTTGACAGCGGCTTTTAAAAATAAAACTATTCGCAAGACTTATTTGGCGCTGGTTATTGGTATTCCTAAAAAAACTGAAGGTGTAATTAATATTCCAATTTGCAAAAAATTTGTTGGCAAAAATGAAAAAGTTTATCGCGATGAAATTGACGGCAAAGAAGCGATTACTGAATTTAAAGTTTTGGAAAGATTTAAGGAACATTCTTTGATGGAACTTTCGCCTTTGACGGGCAGAACGCATCAATTGCGCGTGCATTGCAAAGAACTTGGTCATGCCATTATTGGTGATGTAAAATACGGCGGCAAAGATGTAATAAAAAGAGATATTTCCAGAAGAGTTTGTTTACATGCGAAGAAAATTGTGATGGAAGATTTTTTTGGCAAGAGATTAGAAATAGAAACTGAACTGCCAGATTTTTTGATGCCTGCTGTGGTGAAAGTTCCTGTTAAAGCTATTGCTAAAACGGCAGATAAATCAACAGATAAATTCCCAACTAAAACTAGAGGAAGATTTTCTAGTTCTAAAGATTCTGAGTCAAAAGACGATGCAAAAGCAAAAGGAAAAGTGGCAAAAAGAGGTCGTTTTAGAAGAAAGTAATATCTCCTTTGTCATTCCCGCGAAGGAAGGAATCCAGTTTTTAATAGAATAAGAACTGGATTACCACCTTCGCGGGAATGACAAAGGGAGACGGAAGACAAGAGGTAAAAATGACAAGAAATGGGATTTTATTTTAAACTATACCAAATCTAAAATTTATTGATATTTTTTGATTTGGTATATCGGGGATCCCCACAAATATCTAAAGATTTTAGATTTGGCATAGGATGGTCAGAATTAAAATAGAATATTTTTCCAGAACCAATGTAAAAGCAGTTTTGCCCTCAAGAAAGTCGCCGCCAGCGGCGACTTTTTAACAAAAAACAGCTAAATTTCTTCTGCTTTAAATCCGTAATGTTGCAAAAATCTTACATCATTTTCGAAGAACATTCTTAAATCATTGATGCCATATTTTAGCATGGCAAGTCTTTCTACGCCAATTCCAAATGCAAATCCTTGATATTTTTCTGGGTCAATTCCGCAGTTTTTTAGAACATTTGGATGAATCATGCCGCAGCCTAAAATTTCCATGAACTTCTCATTACTACCAATTTTTATGCGACCTTCTTTTGATGAATAGCCAATGTCAGCTTCGGCAGATGGCTCAGTGAAAGGAAAGAAGCTTGGACGGAAGCGCAATTCTAAATTTTTTACCTCAAAGAAAGTTTGTAAAAATTGTTCTAAAACCCATTTCAAATTTCCCATATTGATATTCTCATCAACCACAAAACCTTCAACTTGATGAAACATTGGTGTGTGAGTTTGGTCAGAATCGCGACGAAAGACTCGTCCTAAAGCAGCGATTTTAAAAGGTGGTTTAGAGTTTAGCATTTTTCTAATTTGGGTATTAGAAGTGTGAGTACGCAGCAATAATTCAGAATTTTGTAAATAGAAAGTATCTTGCATTTGGCGAGCTGGATGATCTGCTGGCATATTTAGCGCGGTGAAATTGTGAAAATCATCTTCAATTTCAGGGCCTTGTGCAAACTCAAAACCAAGCCTAGCAAAAATTTCTTCAATTTCGGCGGTTACTTTGCTGATTGGATGAATTAATCCTTGAGGTTCTTTTCTAATATCTTGAGAAACATCAATTTTTTCGCTGATTAATTTTTCGTTAAGATCAGCATTTTCAAATTCTTCTTTTTTACTTTCAATTTTTTGTGTAACTTGATCGCGAGCTTTGTTTAAAGAAGCTCCAAAAGATTTCTTTTCTTCATTTGGAACATTTTTTAATTGTGAAAAAAGTTCAGTTACGCTGCCTTTTTTACCCAGAAATTCTAAACGAATTTCTTCAAGCTGATCTTTATTTTTGATAAGAGAAATTTTAGAATTGAAATCGGATAACAAAGTTTCTAGATTGAGCATAGTTTAAAATTTAATGTATCGTTTTATAATGATGCCTTTTTGTCATTCCTGCGAAGACAGGAATTCAGAGAGGTTGCCAGATGGATTCCCGACTTCACGGGAATGACAGTGTCATCTGCATTAGAATGATGAAGTAATATCTAAAAGAAAATAAATCACAAAAACTGAAATAACAACTTACATGTTTAACTTTACAATCAATTGGTTTGGCGCTTTTACTTTATTAAAAAAAGAAGTTTGGCGTTTTTTAAAGGTTTACCATCAAACCTTATTTTCTCCCGCAGTAAATATTATTTTATTTCTGGCAGTTTTTTCTTTGTCAGTGGGAAATCACATTAAAACTGTTGAAGGTGTTCCTTTTGAGGTCTTCATGTCTGCGGGTTTAATCATGATGGCGGCAATGCAAAATTCTTTTGCTAACAGCTCTTCCTCTTTTGTAATGGGCAAGGTGATGGGAAATATTGTTGATTATTTGATTCCTCCACTTGGTGCTTTTGAATTGCTTTTTGCTTTCACTTTAGGCGCGGTTTTACGCGGGATTGCGGTTGGCATTGTAGCTTTTGTGGCAATTTCATTTTTTGTATCTTTGCCTTGCTACAGTATTTTTCATGCAATTTTTTACATGATTTTTGCTTGTATGTTTTTAGGTTTGCTTGGTATGCTGTGCGGAGTTTTATCTTCAACTTTTGATCAAATGTCAGCAATGACCAGCTATGTTGTGACACCCTTAACTTTTCTTTCAGGAACTTTTTATTCAACAAATTCTTTACCAGAATTCTGGAAAAATGTTGCACATTTTAATCCGTTTTTTTATATGATTGATGGTTTCAGATTTTCCATTACTGGGCATAATGATGGAAATTTAATGGTGGGAATGATTTACATAATTGCCATTAATTTAGCTCTTGGAATTGTTATTTATAAAATGATTAAAAGGGGTTATCGGATAAAAAGTTAAGAAATATAAAATCATGTTCTTGACGAAATGGAAGCCGAGAGATAAATTTGATTTGAAAATAGTAAGTTACAAAAATTAACAACAAAACACACCACAAAATATGAAAATAAACACTTCACAAAACATCTCCCTGCAAGAAAGAATCAATTGGATTCGCTTAGCCAGAAGTGAAAATGTTGGCAAGTCAACTTTCTTCCGCCTCCTTGATCTTTATGGCTCAACCCAAAATGCTTTAGAAAAAATTTCTGAACATGCTTTTCAAGGTGGTTTGGGTCGAAAAATAAAAATTTGTTTAGAATTGGAAGCTGAGAAAGAATTAAAAATTTCTCAAAAATTTGGTGCAGAAATTGTAATTTTTTGTGAAGAAAATTATCCAAGATTATTGCGTGAAATTGATGACCCAGCGCCAATTCTTACTGTAAAAGGCAAAATAGAATTTCTTAACCAATATGGCGTTGCAGTTGTGGGGCCAAGAAACGCCTCATTTAACGGCATTGCTTTCGCACGAAAAATTGCTGCTGATTTGGGAGAAAATTCTTTGATTGTAACTTCAGGGCTTGCTAAGGGAATTGATGGTGCTGCTCACGCTGCTGCACTTAACAGTGGCACAATTGCTGTAATTGCTGGTGGAATTGACCACATTTATCCATCAGAAAATACTGAACTTTACCATCAAATTTCTAAACAGGGTTTAATAGTTTCAGAAACGCCATTTGGCATGCCGCCAAAAGGTGGAAATTTTATTCAAAGAAATCGCATTATTTCTGGAATGTCTCTTGGTGTTGTGGTGGTTGAGGCTGGTTTAAGATCTGGCAGCTTAACTACGGCAAGATTTGCAGCAGAGCAGGGAAGAGAAGTTTTTTCAGTTCCTGGTTCGCCTTTTGATCCTCGTTGTCATGGTACAAATCGTTTGATTAAAGAAGGGGCAAGGTTGACTGAAGGTATTAATGATGTTTTAGAGGAAATATTAAATATGAAAAATCTTTTTGATAAGGTGGGAATTATGCAAGAGCCTGACGCTGAAGATTTTGCAATGCCAATTTCAAAAACTCCAAGTGAAGATGATGTAAAAAAAGTTCGTGAAGAAATTTTCTCCAAATTAAGTTTTACGCCAATTTCAATTGAGGCGATAATCCAAGAATTACAAGTATCACCAGGGTTAGTCAATATTGCGGTGATTCAATTGGAATTGGCGGATAAGGTTGAGGTTAGGTTTGGGAAAGTGGGTTTGAAGAGGGGTGAGACTTAAATCACCCGTCTCAATCGCTAGAAGCGATTGATCCACCCTCTTTTTCAAAGAGGGCTTACCGCTTTTAGCTCTCTTTGAAAAAGAGGTTGGATTACTGCGTTAGCAGTCAGACGGGTGATTTAACTAATACCAATTCCCATCTTTAATTAACTTTTTAGGCGAAATATTTTTGAGGATAAAATTTAGAAGAAAAGCCGCATGTACATAGATGTACATAAGGTTTTTATTCTAAATTTTAGACCAAAAAGATGAAGCATAAAAAGTTAATTAAAG
>CAMDRL010000016.1 GCA_945906835.1 Rickettsia typhi | reverse complement strand
GCAAGGAATATATAAAAACAATAAGAGATTGCATAATTTACTTATTGCTTTTCACTATGTTCTAAAACATGACAACTTACCTGCAATATGACAAAACATACTGATCAGAAATTCATTTCCTATGCATTAAATTTGGCCAAGAAAAACCTCGGCACAACTGCTCCAAACCCTGTTGTAGGATGCGTAATAACTAAGAATAATGAAATAATCTCAACAGGAGTTACGGCAAGAGATGGTCGCCCTCATGCTGAAAAAATTGCCATTGATAAAGTTTTGTCACATAAAAATGGGTCGCAGCTCTTACAAAACTCAAGTCTTTATGTTACTTTAGAACCTTGCTCTCATTTTGGCAAAACCGCCCCTTGCGCTGACTTAATAATTCAAAATAGAATTTCAAGAGTTGTAATCGCATCTAAAGACCCCGATTCAAGAGTTAATGGAGATGGTATAAAAAAACTTTGCGATGCTGGAATTGAAGTGGTAGTTGGAATCATGGAAAAAGAATCTCAAGAGTTAAATAAAGGATTCTTTAAAGCTAAAAAAACTGGATTGCCTTATGTTACACTTAAATTAGCCACTAGTTTAGATGGAAAAATTGCCACTAAAAATTTTGACAGCAAATGGATTACAAGCGAAAAAGCCAGACATTTCTCTCATCATTTACGAGCCACAAATGATGCCATAATGGTTGGCTCTAATACTGTAAAAAAAGATAACCCAATGCTTGATTGCCGAATTTCAGGGCTTGAAGAATATTCACCAAAAAGAGTAATAGTTGCTGGCAATATTAATTTTGATGAAGAGCTAAAAATATTTCAAACAGCCAAAAATATTCCAACCATAATTTTAACTTATGAGCAAGATTATGATTTCACAAATCTAAAAAATCTTGGCGTTGAAGTAATTTTTTGCCAAAAAATAAATGATCAAATTGACCTAAAAAATGCATTACAAAAACTTTATAAAAGTGGCATAAATTCTCTATTAGTTGAAGGAGGACAAAACCTTGCAACACAGCTTTTAAAGGAAAATGTAATTGATGAATTAATATGGATCAGAAATAGAAAAATCATCGGCGATGATGGAATATCAGGAATTGGAAAAATGGAATTTTCCAATATTAGCGAAACCTTGCGCAATTTTATTAAAAAAGATATTTTTGAGTTAGAAGAAGATTTGATAGAGATATTGGTTAGCCCCACGGGCTATAACAAAACATAAATCTTTGTTATATTCACTTATTTTCTCGCCACACTATAGCATACTAAGCTAATCTTATTCACAAGATTCTTGACACTTACGCATCAAGGATGACGAGTGCTTTTCAGCAAATTGTACTTAATCCCTATTTGAAGCATTTTTAAGTATTTTTTTACAGCTAACTACAAATATTTTGCAAAACCAATCTTGCCTAGCTAAAAAAAAGGAGTTCTAGCAACATAATATCAACTTTTTTTTAAACAAAATGAGCAATAAAAAATTCCTTATTTCCGTAGCCTCGGTATTTACTTTTACTTACATTGTAGACTTTTTCCTACATAATTTATTTTTAAAATCAGCCTATCAATCAACCGCTAACCTATGGCGACCAGAATCAGAAATGTCAACGCTTTTACATCTAAGCGTAATAGTTCACCTAATATTCGCTATTATTGTTATGCAGTTTTTTAGAGACTTTGTTTTCTCTAAAAAGAAACACTTACTTCACGATTCACTAGGCGCTGGATTATTGATCGGTGAAATGGTTGGTTTGATTCAATTAGCCAGCTACATCTTCATACCAGTCCCTCCAGTTATTGCTATTAGCTGGTTCACCGGCAGAGTTATTCAATGCGTTGGTGCTGGATATATTTTATATCTCATAGATCAAAAAGTTAAATAGATATCTAAAATATAAATAAAAAAAGCGTATAGATTGTAAAATCTGTACGCTTTTTTTACGAAATAAGAATTAATAAAACTACAACAAAGAACGATAAACCTTCAGAGTCTCTTCACACATTTTTTCATTAGAGAAATTTTCTTCAACATGCTTTCTGGCGGCTTTGCCAATTTCTTTAGCTTCTTCTTCCGATAAATTTAAAATTTTGTCAATCACTTCTGCAAATTTCTTACTATCATTCAACTCAACCAAAAACCCAGTTTTTTTATCAATAATAGTTTCAAGAGAGCCGCCAATTTTAGTGGCAATAATAATTCTTCCCATAGCCTGCGCTTCAATTGCAACGCGACCAAAAGCTTCTGGTCTAACGCTTGAAGATATTACAGCATGAGAAACTGCATAGGCAGCGGACATATCTTTGCAAATTCCCATAACTCTGACTTTTCCAGATAGTTGAGATTTCACAACTTTCTCTTCAATTTTTTTTCTGAATTTACCATGACCATGATCTGAACCTACGAAAATACAGCAGAAATTTCCTTTAACTTGCGCCAAAGCATCAATTAAAAATTCATGTCCTTTCCAAGCTGTAAAACGAGCTGGCAACATAATAATTTTTTTATCTTCTGGTAAATTCCATTTAGTAATTAAATCAATGATACGATTTTTTGAAACTTTCTCAGCGTCAAAAGATTTAAGATCAACTCCGCGTTGAATAACCATAACTTTATCAGCAAAGCCAGCATATTTTCCATAATAATTTTCAACCAAATAATTTTTGATAAAATTAGAAACCACAATAATTTTATCAGCCCTAAGCATTACAGAATTGTAGAATCTTTTAGGCAAAAAATTATTCCAACGCAAAAATTTTAAAGAATAAGTTCCATGAACTGTTGAAACTAATTTTGTACCAGTATTTTTGCAGGCATAATAAGCACTCCACATTGGTGCTCTAGATCTAACATGAACTATGTCAACTTTGTGTTCAGTGATTAATTTTTCTAGTTTTTTAATATTACGAAAAATTGTTATGGGATTTTTACTATTAACTGGAAGTGTGATGTGATTAATTTTAGCTTCACGCAATTGATAAACTAAAACTCCACCAGCAGAAACCACAATTGGTTCAAATTCAGCTTTTTTTAGAGTTTTAGCAATATCAACAGTACCTCTTTCCACTCCGCCGCTTTCTAAGGCTGGCAGGATTTGCATCAATACAGTTTTTTTATTTTCAGTCATTTAATTTAAGATAAATCTTTTAGAATAATCGTTTCTTCTCTTTTAGGACCAGTAGAAATAATAACTGATTTTACACCACATAATTCTTCAATTCTGGCAATGTAGTTGCGTGCTTTTTGTGGCAATTCACTTACTGATTTTGCTCCAACTGTAACTTCCCTCCAGCCTTCAATTTCTTCATAAACTGGCTCAATTTTGCTCCATAAATGATTGGCTTGTGGCAAGTATTCATAAACTTCACCATCAATTTTGTAACCCACGCAAATTTTGATTTTTTCTAATTTGTCCAAAACATCTAATTTTGTTAAAGCAATTTCTTTTACTGAAGAAATTTTAATTGCCTGTTTAACTAAAACTGCGTCAAACCAACCACATCTGCGGTCACGACCAGTTACAGTCCCAACTTCTTTACCTTCAATGCGCAAGAAATTTCCAATTTCATCATTTAATTCAGTTGGAAATGGCCCCGAGCCAACTCTGGTTGTGTAAGCTTTTAAAATACCAATAGTGTTATGCAAATCACCAACTCCCATACAAGAACCAAGAGCAACTTGACCTGACATTGTATTTGAAGAAGTCACAAAAGGAAAAGTTCCATAGGTCACATCTAAAAGCACACCTTGCGCACCTTCAAACATTACATTTTTGCAAGCAGCAAGTTTTTTATAAATTTCAAAAGAAGGTCTGGTGAAAGATAAAAGTCTTTCGCGAATTGGCTCTAATTCAGAAATAATTTTTTCAACAGTAACAATTTCAGCGCCCAAACTTTTACGCAAAAGATTGTGGTAAAAAATTAAATTGGTTAATCTTTCTCTTAAAACTTTTTCATCAAGTAAATCACAAATTCTAACCGCCCTTCTGCCAGCGCGATCTTCATAAGCAGGGCCAATTCCACGACCAGTTGTACCAATTTTATTTTCACCTTTTTCTGCTTCTAAAAGCTGATCTAAATCTTGGTGAATTGACAAAATTAAACAGGCATTGTCAGCAATTGCTAGTTTTTCTGGAAGAATTTTTAAACCTTGATCTTCTAATTTTTTAATCTCATTAAAAAGTGCGATTGGATCAACCACCACCCCACTTCCAATTACCGAAAATTTGTCTCTGATAATTCCTGAAGGCAGTAAACTAAGTTTGTAAGTGTTATCACCAACTTTGATAGTGTGACCAGCATTGTGGCCACCTTGAAAACGCACCACAGCATCAAATTTGTCAGATAGGCAATCAACAATTTTACCCTTTCCTTCATCTCCCCATTGCAGCCCTACTATTGCGATATTAGTCATGTTTATGTTTTATTTTCTTATCATTATTAGAATTATCTAAAGTAAAATATTTGCTACAATATGGACAAACCACATAATCTTTGCTTCCCATGTTTAAATAAACCAACGGATGACCCGCGCTTCCTTTGCCACCATCACAGGAAACCTTTTTAGAATCAACATGCACAACTTCAAGCGCATCTCTTTTTGAGCTATTTTGAAAATTCATTTTAAAATATTATTTAGAATTAAAATGTTTTAGGGAAACTTTTTAGGAATTATATCGAAACTTATAAAGTAACTTAAAAAAATATGGTAAACTACATATGTGAAAGTTACTTATAACCAAAGATTATTTCAAGAAACAAAATAAAAATTTAATAAGCAGCAAGATATCCTGAACTTGCTTCAGGATCTCTCTGCTAATAATAAAAAATTACAATGAATTACAAAAAATATCTAACTCTTCTTCTTACAGCTTTCTTTCTTTGCACTAATAACGCCAATTCTGCCACAACCAACTGGCAAGAAAATGAAAGCAAAGCCTCAAGAACAAGGCTTATAGCTAGTTTTTATCAAGATGATTCTGGGCAAAGAAAATTAATTGCTGGCTTACATTTTAAAATTTCTCAAGGCTGGAAGATTTATGGCAATGGTTCAGATGGTATTGGACTACCTCCAAGCCTTGATTTTACTGGCTCTCAAAATTATCTAAATCATAAAATTATTTGGCCACAAGCAATTAACGAAGAAGAAACAATTGGTACAGAGGTTTTAAAATATACGGTTTACCATAATGAGGTAATTTTACCAATTGAAATTGACTTACAAGAGAATGAAAAACCAACCGAATTAACTCTTAAAATAAATTATGGTCTTTGCAAAGACATTTGTATTCCTGCTTCTGAAAGCTTTTCTATAAAAATTTCCAAAGAAAATGACGAAGAAGCCTTGGCGTTAATTCAAAAATTCTATCCAAAGAAAATTTCTAATGATGACGCTAAAAATGATATTGTTCAAAAAACTGAGCATCAAAGCAACTATTCAATGCTAATTTCGGCTATAATATTGGCCATAATTGGTGGTGCAATTCTAAACATTATGCCCTGCGTGCTTCCAGTTTTATCAATAAAATTATTATCCGTAATTAATCATTCGGGAGCAAAAGTTTTACACATTCGTTTGGCATTTTTTGCTACAATTTGCGGCATTATTCTATGCTTCTTGGCTTTTGCTGGCGCAGCTGCTGCAATAAAAATTACCGGCAATTCTTTAGGTTGGGGTTTACAATTTCAGAACCCATATTTCCTAATTTTCTTAATTGTAGTTTTAGTGTTTTTAAGCGGTAACTTACTTGGAATATTCGAGATTAGTTTTGACCAGTTTTTAGCAACCTTTCTCAATAAAAAAATCTCTGAGGAAGAAGCTGAAAAAAATATTCTTATTCCTAATTTTTTATCAGGAATATTAGCGGTGTTGCTTGCCACACCTTGCTCTGCTCCATTTCTTGGCTCAGCAATTTCTTTTGCCTTATCTCAAAATATAACAACTATTTTTGCTATATTTTTTGCTATTGGATTTGGATTCTCTTT
Source organism: Rickettsia typhi (assembly GCA_945906835.1). Taxonomy (GTDB): domain Bacteria; phylum Pseudomonadota; class Alphaproteobacteria; order Rickettsiales; family UBA1997; genus UBA2645. The sequence goes on along the minus strand of CAMDRL010000016.1, from coordinate 8,372 downwards.
GCCTTATGTGACTCTTATCATTGCTCCAAAACTAGTTTATCTTTTGCCAAAACCGGGAAATTGGATGCTTAAAATTAAAAAATTAATGGCAGTTTTTCTGGGCGCAACCGTGATTTGGTTGGTTTATGTGTTGTCTGATAATATTGGCTTAATTCAGTCTTTAATAGCTGCCGCGCTGTCAATTTTGCTTTTACTCTGTCTTGAAATCAAATCAAAATTTATAAAATTCTTTCTCTTCATCACGCTGGTTACTACATTATTTTATTTACCAGTAAGTCTACAAAAAAAATCTAACCATGGGACAATCTCTGAAAATAGTTTATGGATAGAATTTGATGAAGAATCCTTACATCAATTAGTTGAACAAGGAAATATCGTAGTGGTAGATGTTACTGCCGACTGGTGCCTTACTTGCAAATTAAATAAAGTAAGAGTTCTAAATGACGAAGAGGTTATCAAAAAACTAAAATCACCAAACATAATCGCCATGCGCGCCGACATCACCAAACCAAATGAACAAGTAATGAACTTCCTACGGCAACATAACAGATTCGCCATTCCATTCAATGCTGTTTTTGGACCTAATGCTAAAAATGGAATTCTTGCTAGTGAGTTTTTGAAGAAGAAAGATTTTCTTGATTTGATTGATAAGGCTGGGAATTAGAAAATTCCCTTCCTCTTTGTCATCCATTTCCTCTTTGTCATTCCTATTTTCTATCTTGTCATTCCCGCGAAGGCGGGAATCCAGTTTTTCTTAAAACCTTACTGGATTCCCGCCTTCGCGGGAATGACAAAGAAGAAGAGAAATAAAAAACAATAAACTATATCTTATTCACAGGAATCTTAATATATTCTTCACCATTTTCATCCCTACTAAACTTACCAGCACAAAGATTAACCTGCAAAGAAGGAAGCAATAATTCTGGCACTTCTTTGCCAATATCATCTTTATTGCGCTTGCTAACATATTGATCTTTTGAGATCCCTTGATGAACTCTAATATTATGTTCTTTTTGCTTTGCCACAGTTGTTAAACATTCAGCATTTCTGGCGCTTGTTGGCGGATAATCATGCCCTACATAAATTTTATAACCATCCGGAAAAGATAAAAGTTTTTGTACTGAATCATAAGAGTCTGCCGAACTACCATTAAGAAAATCGCAACGCCCAGTTCCAACATCTGGTAAAAATATTGCATCGCCAACAAAAATATTATCTTCAATTACATAGCTGATATCAGATGGCGTATGCCCAGGAGTAGCAATAATTTTTACCTTCAAATCACCAATATTAAATTCTTCATCATCTTCAAAAAGATAATCAAACTGTTCGCCTGTTAATGGCGCGTCTTTTTCATTGTGAAAAATTTCTTGCCAAGTTTTAAGAACCGCCACAATGCGTTTACTAACCCCAGTTTTACCACCTAATTTTTCTTTTAAATAATTTGCAGCAGTAAGGTGATCAGCGTGAATGTGAGTTTCTAAAATCCATTCTAATGTTAGATTTTGTTCTTTGATAAAAGAAATTAGAAGATCTGCAGAATTTGTTGAAACGCGACCAGAACTGATATTGTAATCAAGAACTGAATCAATAATTGCGCAATTTTTATTTTCTCCTTCAGAATTCCAAACAATGTAACTCCATGTTGCAGTTGCGTGATCAAAGAAACTTTTTACTTCAAGTTTTGACATATTTATTTTTTAATTTTATTCCAAGGAGCCTTGGTTAAAACAAGAGCCATCCCACAATTATTAGTAACGCCAGCATAAACCAAGCCACCACCAACAAAAAGTGGAATTAAAGCAAATGCCAAACTTGCAGTTAAAGCCAGAAATGCCCCAACAAAAACAATAGCACCAGCAGTAATTCTCACTTGTCTTTCAAGGGAAATTGGGTCTTTAAAAGATTCGCAATAAGAAGGCGTCACTTCAGCGTGACCTTCAACCTCTAAACCACAACCCTCACAAGCAATAATTCCACCCTCAATTACCGAAACATTTTTATAACCTTGACCAATCAATTGATCTGCCGCAGTTTTAGCGCGCCCTCCACCTCTACATAAAACATAAATCTCAGAATTTTTATCAATATTACATTGTTGAGCAAAATTCTCAGGATTCAACTTATCCAAAACCACATGCTTATGAGGAATTTTTAAACGCTTCTCATTATGTTCCATGTCAGTTCTTACATCAAGAACCACAGCATTTTCATGGTTAATTTTCTCAAGAGTTTTGGCGTTTATTATTTTATAATAGCTCATATTTAAAATGATTAAATTATCAATCCATTGCGGCACCTGTAATTCCAACGCACCTCTGTCTTCCCGCTAATTGTCATTCTTTCCCCCATTGTCATTCCCGCGTAGGCAGGAATCCAGCAAGGCTTTAAGAAAAACTGGATTCCCGCCTACGCGGGAATGACAATGGGCGGTAATATGGAAGCAGGAATAACAAATAACCCTTAAAAACACTCAATTTACATCAAACCTCATGAAAATAAATGGTAGATTCACCCCAACTAAATTCATATTTCTTACTTCCTAAATCCTTAAAAGCACGATTATTCAAGCTTCTAATCGTAGTAACAATTTTAGTTTGCGGTTTTAACTCTTTCAAAAATTTCTCTTCTAATTTTTCAAATAATTCACGATCTTTAAAAGGATGATTCATAAAAATTAAATCAGCTTCCTGCAAATCAACCTCAAAAATATTAGCATTAACAAATTGCAATTCGCGATCCTTTAGCTGATTTAAAATTTTGGGCTTTACAAATTTATCAAATTTATCTTTTACTTCGCAAGCCTTGTCATGTAAGCCTTTCAACAGCTCAACTCCAATTGACTTTTTAAAATCAAAAACAATATGAGACTCCATCACAACTCTTCCAGTTCCAGATCCTAAATCAAAAAAAACTCCATCTTTTTTAGGATTAGTTTTTTCGACAATTTCTCTCCAAACAGCAAAAGGGACTTCGCCATAAAGTAATTCTTTAATTATTTCCTTATCATCATGAGCCTCTCTCGCCTTGTGAGATAATGAATATCCATTAATATCACTGTATAAAAAATTAAATAAAGTTTCGTTATAAGCGTTGTTCATAAGGAGCTTTCTAATTGATCAATATAATTAATGATAACATCTAAACCAGCTTGCCAAAATTTTGGATCTTTAGCATTTAATCCGAAAGGTTCTAACATTTCTTTATGATGTTTAGTTCCGCCAAATTCAAGCATTTCCATGTATTTTTCTTCAAAGTTTTTGATATTACCTTGTTTGTAAACACCATAAAGCGAATTCACCAAACAATCTCCAAAGGCATAAGAATAAACATAAAATGGCGAATGAATGAAATGAGGAATATAACTCCAGAAAAATTTATATTCGTCATCAAATTTAAAAATTGAACCAAGACTTTCTTTTTGAACTTCCATCCAAAATTGACAAATTTTTTCTAAAGAAATTTCACCATTTTTTCTTTCATCGTGAACTTTTCTTTCAAACTCCAGAAAAGCAATTTGCCTTACTGCCGTATTAATCATATCTTCAATTTTACCCGCAATAATCAGATTTTTTTTCTGAATATTTTTTTCATTTTTAAGAATTTTTTGGAAAGTTAATTGCTCACCAAAAACTGAAGCAGTTTCAGCTAAAGTAAGTGGCGTTCCACACATTAAAGCACCTTGTTTTCTTGCCAAACATTGATGAATTCCATGGCCCAATTCATGCGCCAAAGTCATCACATCGCGCACTTTTCCCTGATAATTCATTAAAATATAAGGATGAACTGACGGCACAGTTGAGTGAGAAAAAGCCCCTGAATCTTTGCCATTTCTTACTTCGGCATCAATCCAATTTTTATCAAAAAACTGTTCACCAATTTTTTTCATCTTTGGGTTAAATTCCCCGTAAGCAGATAAAACCAGATTTTTAGCATCTTGCCAAGAAATTATTTTATTTTCCTCTTTGCTTAAAGGCGCATTTCTATCCCAATGATTAAGATTTTTTTTACCTAAAATTTTTGCCTTAATTTTGTAATAACGATGTGAAATATTTTTGTAATTTTCTTTTACTTTAGAAACCAAAATATCAACCACTTCATCTTCCACACAATTACTTAAATTGCGCGAAGATATTGGCTGCTTAAAGTTTCGCCACTGATCTTCAACTGATTTTTCCTTGGCTAAAACATTAGTGATGTAAGCAAAAATTTTAATATTTTCTTTGAAAGTAACGCCAATTGCCTTAGCCGCATCTTTTCTGATTTTCTCATCAGAATTACTCAAAAGATTAAAAATTTCTTGCGAATTAAGAGTTTTTTTACGGTAAGAAAATTTTAAATTATTAACTGTTTCATCAAATAACCTAACCCAAGCCGCCCTTCCTGAAGAACTTTTCTCTAAAGAAAATTTTTCTAATTCTTGCGAAAGTTCATGTTTTTTAAAAGATCTAACATCGCGAATAAAAGGCTGATATTTTTTTAAAGCAGCTGATTCTTTAAAAAATTTAGCCAATTTTTTATCATCAATTTTATTTAATTCTAAAGTAAAGAAAACCAGTTCAGACTCACTTGCACTAAGCTTTTCACTAATATTTTGATAAAAAGCCAAATTCTTTTGATTAGATAAATCACCAGCATAAATCAAATAAGAATAACTAGAAAGCTTACCAATTAACTCCGCAACTTTTTCATATTTCTTAATCGAATCCACCAATTCTTGCGAATCGAGCTTAACAACTTTCCCCAAAAATTCCTGCGAAAATTTCTTCACATCACCAGCAATTTTATTCAAATCAGCCTCAATTTTTTTATCCTCAATAGAATCATAAAAATCCGCCAAATTCCATGTTGGAAGATTTTTCAATTTTTTTTCTTTGGTCATTTTAGTTATGTTTGTGACTTAATATTATGTTTTCTTTGGTCATTCTGACTCTCAGTTGTCATTTCTCACTCTCATTTGTCATTCCCTGCTCTCAGTTGTCATTCCCGCGAATGCGGGAATCCAGCCAGAATCTAAGAAAAACTGGATTCCCGCCTTCGCGGGAATGACAAAGAGATGATCTTAATTACAACAAAAATAAAAATTTACTTAAACCAATCTTTAGATAAATCATCCCAATTAGGATTAAATTTCTCAATCATCCTCAACTTCCAACCCCTATTCCACTTCTTCAATTGCTTTTCTCTCGCAATAGCAGAATTAACATCCGAAGTTTCTTCAAAATACACCAAAAAACTCACATCATATTTTTTAGTAAACCCTTCAATAATTTTCTCCCTATGCTCAGCAACTGTTTTTTCTAAATTATTCGTAACCCCTATATAAAGAGTTCCATTCCTCTTATTAGCCAATATATAGACATAATAATTCTTGGTTTGCATAAATTAAAAACTTGGTTTTTGGTGAATAAAATTGCCGCCCTCTTTCTGCTGTCACTGCCCGCGAAGGGCGAAATCCAGTGCTTCTTAAAGTCTTGCTGGATTCCCGCCTTCGCGGGCAGTGACAAGAGAGAATAAGAACTACAAGTGACATGACAAAAAATCACAAAAATCTATCTTCCAAAAACCGTCACAAGCTCTAAATGCTTGCTAGCGTAGAATTGATCAAGCGCAGTTAAACTTTTTATTTTGAACCCTGAATCAATCAGAATCTTCGCATCAAAGGCAAAAGTTCTGGGATTGCAAGATACATAAATCACATTTTTTACTTTAGATTTTGTAATTTCAGTAATTTGTGGAGTCGCACCATTTCTTGGTGGATTGATAATTACTAAATCAAATTTTTCTAATTCTTTTTTAGTTAAAGCATCTTGAAAAAGATCTTTTTCCAAAGCTTTGATTCTGTGAGATAAAGAATTTGCAGCGGCATTTTTATTGATTAGTTCAACCATTGATTCACTTCCTTCAAAGGCACTTACAAAAGCTAAATCGCAAATTGCAAAAGAATAAGCACCGAAACCAGCATAAATATCGGCAACATTTTTTATGGTTTTATTTTCGACTAAAAAATTCCTAATAATTTCAATAATCTTATCTAAGCCTTTAACTGTGGCTTGAATAAAGATTTCAGAGCTTAAATCAATTTTAAAATCTGGGTAAAAAATTTGATTTTTATGAGGTAAATAAATTGGCGTAAGTTGGTTTTTTATTTGGCAAGAGATGTTCAAATTATGTTCTTTGGCAAAAGTAATAAATTTTTGAGTCTGCAAAAAATTCAATTCTCTTTTCGCTTGCAAAACCAACTCTACACAGCTGTTAAACAAGGTTATAGAAGCTTGAGTAAAAAGATTAGACTCTTGAGATTTAATGAATTTTTTTAGAGGCAAAATTAATGCTGAAACTTTTTCTTCAGCAATAAAACAACTGTCAATTTCAACTAAGGAATTACTTTTTTTAGCAAAAAATCCTAAGCGATTTTGTGAATCAATTTGCAGGGTAATTTTACGACGGCTCTTTGGCCCAATAAAACAATATTTTATCGCTTGCGCCTTAAATTCTGGAGAGCTTTCAAAAAGTTGAAAAAGAGATTTTTCTAAATCTTCTTTTTTTAAATTTTGATAATCATCTTCTGTCAAATCTAGAAAATCACAACCACCACATTTTTCAGAAAAATTACATCTCTTTTCTGACCTAGACTGATATGACTTCATTCTTTTTTCTCTTTAAAATTCGAGATTTCAATAAAATATTTAAACTACCAGAAAAATATGATGAAACGCCGTATATCAATAAGCCTGCACTTATCATAATAATTAACTCAATTACTTTGTTGAATTTATCATTATTCTCAAAATAGATGCGCATGCTTATTAATGCTAGCGCCATCGCAAAAGATGGAATTAAAATGAGCATTAATTTTTTTACAAAATCTTTCTCGAAATGAAAATGTTTTTTTCTAGTCAATCTTGTGATTAACAAGGTAAGATTTAAATATGACGAGACAACTGAAGATAAAATAATTCCTACATAACCACAATTATTTAAGTAAAAAATTACATTCAAAGCGCCATTAGTAATCAAACAAATTATTGCAATATTCATCGGTGTTTTTGTATCACCGCGCGAGAAAAATGCAGGCTCCATCACCTTAACCAAAACATAAGCAGGAAGACCAAAAGAATAAAACATCAAAGCCGTTGCTACAAAACCAGTTTGATCATGAGTAAATGCCCCTCTTTCAAAAAGCGATGAGATGATTGGAAGCGAAAGACAAGTAAGCGCTAGAGTTGCAGGAATAACTAAAATTAACCCAACTTCTAAAGCGGCATTTTGCATTTTAATCGCCGCATCAATTTCATTAGCTTTAATTTTACGAGAAAGATTTGGCAATAAGGCAATACCAATGGCAATACCAATCATGGCAAGAGGCAACTGGTTAATACGATCTGCATAATAAAGATAAGAAACTGCACCAGCAATCATGCTAGCAAAAACTGAATCTAAAAACAGATTAATTTGCATAACATTGGCACCAATAATTCCAGGAATTAATTTTTTAAAAAATCTCTTCATATCCTTATTGAAAACTGGAAATTTTGGATAAATCAAAAAACCGGCTTTGGAGGTAAAAAAGAACAACCAGATGAATTGTAAAATTCCCGCAATAAAAACTCCCCAAGAAAGAGCATAACCATAATTTGGCATTAAAGGTCCTAAAACAAAAACTGAAGCAATTAAAGTGCCATTTAGAATTATTGGCGCTGAAGCTGGAACGGCGAATTTACCTAATGAATTAAGAACTCCAGAAAATAGTGAAACTAAGGAGATGAAGATTAGATAAAAAATTGTGATACGAGAAAATATAATCAGAAGATCTGACTTTACTGGATCTAAGAAAAATCCTGGAAATAAAACCCTCATGAAAAATGGCATGAAGATTTGGAATAAAAGTGCAAAAATTAAAAGCGAATAAAATAATAATGAGAAAATATTTCTGACGAAAAATAAATCATGCTCACTACTTTCTTTATCTTGTAACTTATCTACAAAGATTGGCACAAATGCTGAGTTAAAAGCACCTTCTGCAAAAATACGACGAAAGAAATTTGGCAAACGAAAAGCAGCAAAAAATGCGTCTGAAATAACGCTGACTCCAACATATTTAGCAATTAAAACATCACGAACAAAACCAAGAATACGCGATAATGATATGAAAAAAGAAATTGTAAAAAATGAACGAAACATTTTTGATTGTTTAAGAAAATTAAAAAATTTAGACACCACTTATACCAATTCCCATCTTTAATTAACTTTTTAGGCGAAATATTTTTGAGGATAAAATTTAGAAGAAAAGCCGCATGTACATAGATGTACATAAGGTTTTTATTCTAAATTTTAGACCAAAAAGATGAAGCATAAAAAGTTAATTAAAG